>NZ_VPBF01000019.1:0-58300 GCF_013418865.1 Acinetobacter sp. YH12117 | reverse complement strand
ATGAAATACGGTATTCTGATGTGACAAAACCTGAATCCTGGTCGTTAAAGTGTTTGTTTACACTCATATTTTAACTGTTAGGACTCAGGTTTTTTTATTTAAAGCAAACTATGGGACAGCAGTGCGCTGAATGCGCCCTTTCTTTGGTTTAGCTATGCAACTTAGTGAAAAGTTTTAAAACGATCTGCATCATTCATAAACTCTTTATCACCCGCTGGTGCTTCAATTGAACCGAACACCAGTTGCGCTCTTAATTTCCAGTTGGCTGGTACATCAAAGGTCGCCGCAACTTCTTCATCAATAATCGGGTTGTAATGCTGTAGCGATGCACCAATGTTGTTTTCTGCCAGCGCAATCCAGGTTGCAAACTGGGCAATCCCTGTTGAATGCTCTGACCATACCGGGAAGTTATCTGCATATAGTGCAAACTGTTCTTGCAGTGCTTTCACGACATCTTGGTCTTCATAGAATAACGCAGTACCAAAACCTGCGGCAAAGCTGCTAATTTTGCTGTCAGTTGATGCAAAGTTTTCAGCCGGCACCATTTTACGCAAGGTTTCACGTACAATTTCCCAGAATTTGGCATGTGACTCACCAAACAGAATCACCACACGTGAAGTTTGCGAGTTAAACGAAGATGGGCTTAAACGAACGGCTTCTTTAATAATTTCTTCAATTTTTGCTTCATCTAGCGCCACATTTTTACCAATTGAGTAAATGGTACGGCGTTTAAGTAAATGATCTTTAAATGACATATCTTTTTCCTTGGTATGGTCTTGTGTTTATAACAGATGGATTTATCTTAATGGCTGCCTGGGCTGGAAAATAGCCCCAGTTTTATAACAATGTGTTGCATTTATGGAACAATAACCGCGCTTATCGTAGATTTTATGAAAACAAGTTAGATTTTAAAGCACGTCAAAGCGGATGAGCATCATCCCTGCTCTAGGTTTATATCAGTTATTGGTTTTTTACAGTTTAAAGGATATATAAAAAAACTCCGCAAATCGCGGAGTTGTTGAGCTGCTTATTTGTCTGTTTCAAACAGCGCTGCCACAAAGGACTTGGCTGAAAATGGACGTAGGTCGTCAATTTTTTCACCCACCCCAATAAAGCGGATAGGCACATGGGTACGGCTGGCAATATTAAACAGCACACCACCTTTGGCGGTACCATCCAGTTTGGTGATGGTTAAACCCGTCAAGCCAACCGCTTCATCAAACATTTCAACCTGGTTAATCGCATTCTGACCAGTACCGGCATCTACCACCAGCATCACTTCGTGCGGTGCAGTGGCATCAATTTTTTGCATCACGCGTTTAACTTTGGTCAGTTCCTGCATTAAATGACCTTTGTTATGCAAACGCCCTGCAGTATCGGCAATCAAGACATCCATACCTTTGGCACGCGCACTTTCAAAGGCATCAAAAATGACCGAGGCACTGTCTGCACCATGACCTTGCGCGACCACAGCAACATCATTACGCTCGCCCCAGATTTGCAACTGTTCAGTCGCTGCGGCACGGAAGGTATCACCAGCGGCCAGCATGACTTTCTTGCCTTCACCTTGTAAACGTTTGGCCAGCTTACCAATGGTGGTGGTTTTACCCACACCATTCACGCCCACCACCAGAATGACATACGGATTTTTATTCGAGTCAATATGCAACGGTTTAACACGCGGCGCCAGTAAAGCCACCAGCTCTTCCTGCAAGGCTTTATACAACGAGTGTGAATAAATCAGATCACCACGCGCGGTACGTTCAGTCAGGTTGGCAATAATGGTTTTGGTGGCATCGACACCAATATCGGCCACCAGCAATTGCTCTTCAACTTCTTCTAAAAGTTCATCATCAATTTCTTTGCCACCAATTAAGATGTTGACCATCCCATCGGCAAAGTTTTTACGGGTTTTGGTTAACCCTTCTTTCATACGGCTGAAGAAACCGCCTTTTGATTTCTCTTCAGCTGCTTCTGTGGCTACAGGCGCAGAAACAGGTGCTTGTTCTACTTTAGGTGTTTCAACGATAGGTACATTTACCGCAGGTAAACTTGGTAAAGTGACATCGTCATCCCCGATATCAGCATCAATCAAAAATTTATTTTGCCCATTAGATTGCTGTTGCATGCCGAATCCTTGAAAAGCAGTGCGTTAAAAAGTTGGATTCTAACATAAACTGCCCGCTTTGACTTGTCATTGCCAATCATGTGTCGCAGGCTGCAAAAAGTTACAGGATTCCCTTGCTTTCACTGCCCCGTTTCTGAAGAATGAAAGCAAATACAGATGCATTGCGGATCATCTTTGTGATACTGAACAATAAAATTTTGCCTGCTGTGGTTCATCATTTAAAACAACAACGTTTCGCCCTTACCCTACTTCTGATCGGTTTCTCATCGAGCGCTTTGGCGGCCAATACTCAAAGCGAGCTGGCACGCAGTACCGTTGAAACCACGTTAAAAAACGGTTTAAAAGTCATTATTCGTGAAGATCATCGTTCGCCGATGGTGATGACTCAAATCTGGTACAAAGTTGGTAGCAGTGATGAGTCGGGAAATTTACTCGGTATTTCCCATGCGCTGGAACATATGATGCTCAAGGGCACGCATAAAGTGCCAAATGATGAATTTACCCGACTCAGCCGGATTTACGGCGGCCGGGTCAATGCCTCGACCTTTACCAATTACACCAATTATTATCAGCTGTATCCAAAAACCTATTTTCCGATGGCGCTGGAGCTTGAAGCCGACCGGATGCGTAATTTATTGCTGCGCCAGCAGGATTTTGCCACCGAAATCAAAGTGGTGATGGAAGAACGGCGCCAGCGTACCGATGACAATCCGCGTGCTTTGGCTTTTGAACGGTTTAAATGGATTGCCTACCCGACCAGTCATTATCGCCAGCCAATTATTGGGCATATGAAAGATCTACAAAATATCCAGCTGGAGGATTTACGTCAGTGGTACAAGCAGTGGTATAGCCCGAATAATGCCATTTTAATTATTGTCGGCGATGTTAATGCTGAAGCGGCTTTGCTCCAGGTACAAAAATACTTTGCCGATATTCCAGCGCGCAGCCTGCCAGCCCGCAATGATGTCCGCGAATTTGAACGTCTGGGCTATCGGCACATGGAACTGAATTTTCCGGTTCAGGTGCCGAATTTGTATATGGCCTGGAATGTCCGTTCGCTAACGACTGCGACCAATCCGCAAGATGCCTATGCACTCACCATTATTCAGCATTTATTAGACAGCGGCATTTCTTCTCGTCTGCAGCAGCGTCTGATTCGTGAGCAAAAACTCTTAAGCGCCTTAAGCGTCAGCTATGATCCATATAATCGTGGCGACAGCCTGTTTACCATTTCAGCTTTACCGGTGGATGGCGTGGATCTGGCCGAAGCCGAACAGGCGATTCAGGCTGAAATTGAACGCCTAAAAACCGAGCTGGTGCATGAACAGGAAGTGAAACGCGTGACAGCCAAGTTTGTGTCGAATTTGCTTTATAGTCAGGATGATCTGGCTGGACAGGCCAAGATGATGGGTAATCTGGAGGTGAATGGATTGAGTTATCGCCTGATGGATGAGCTGCCCCAGCATTTTGAAACCGTACGCCCGCAAGACATTCAACGCATCGCCAATGTCTATTTTGTGCGTGACAATTTGACCACCTTATATTTGCGTCCACACAGCAAGTCACCCTAAAGGATACCGACATGCCCTATTTCCGTTCCTGCGTTCTGGTGGCCAGCTTATTTGCGATCAGTTCTGCACAGGCCAATGTTAATACCACCGCCGAAGTGGATGAAAATCCAAATACCTTGCAATCTCTGCCGCTGCTGCAAAGTCTCAGAAATATTAATCAGCAGAAATTGGATTATCGCGCGCCTTATGTGCATGACCTGAATAACCGCTATCAGGTCAGAACCCTGTTTGTGGAAACACAGGACTTGCCAATTCTGGATATACAGCTGACCTTTAATGCCGGTGCCGCGCGTGATCGGGAAATTGAAAGCGGCTTATACGGCGTGGCCAATATGGCCGCCCAGCTCTTAGATGAAGGCACGCCCAAATATAACGCACAACAAGTGGCTGCCGTGTTTGAACAGGTCGGTGCGCAGTTTAGTGCGCGAGCCTATCGAGATATGTTTATTGTCAAATTACGGGTGCTGTCTGACCCGGAAAAATTGGAACCAGCTTTAGCCATGATGATGGAACTGCTCAAACATGCCACCTTTGAAAAACAGAGTATTGGCATGGTGGTCAGCAATAACCAGCTGGGGCAAAAACAGCTGAAAGAAAATCCCAGCCGGATGATGGAGATTCAGCTGTATCGCAGCTTATATGGGCAACATCCTTATGCCCAGCCAATTAACGGCACCAATGGCAGTATTCAGCGGATTCAGCCCAAACATCTGCAACAGTTCCGTGAGCAGTTTCTGGTGGCGCAGAATATGAATATTGCTATTACCGGGAAAATGCAGGCCAAAGCAGCTTTAAATCTGGCAGAACGCATTGCCGGCAACTTAGCGCAAGGTCAGGCGGCTGCACCACTCCCCACACCCATCACAGCAAATGGCTTTCAGATTGTACACATGCCCTATCAGTCCAGTCAGGCGCATATTGTGCTCGGTCATATTGGCACCACACGTCATGATCCAGACCGGCTGGCTCTAGAAGTGGCCAATCGTATGCTCGGCGGTAGTGGTTTTCATTCTGTTTTGATGAAAGAACTGCGGGTAAAACGTGGCTATACCTATGGCGCATCTAGCAGCATGAGCTTTAGTCAGGCACCGGGTGTATTTCGCATCAGCTACTCAACCCGGCAAGATCAGCTAATGGACAGTATTCGTGTCGCGCATAAGGCACTGGTCGATTTTGTCCGTGAACCGATTGATCCGAAACAGCTGGAAGAAACCAAAAACGGCTTGTTAAGAGCCTATCCCAACCATTACAGCAGCAATGCCAGTATTAATGCCCAGCTCGGCAGTTTGGGATTTTATGGACAATCGGCACAGAGCTTGAGTGAATATTCAGCACAGCTCAGCAAAATTAGCGCCGAAGATGTGCAAGCTGCGGTACGCCGGCATCTGCATCCGGAACATCTGACCGTGATTGTAGTGAGTGAAAGTTTAGATAAGGCGGCTTTAGAACAACTGTTGCAGTACAATTTACAGACCACTGGCGGTCAATCGCTTCCTCAGGTTGGAGATATTCCGGCGATTAATACGCCTCCACATCCAGGGGAGGAAGTTGTTTTGCCTGACCCAGTTCCATCTGATGGGCCTGCATCAATTTAAGATATTGCCCATAACGCACCTGTGGCTGCTGCATTAAGCGCACAGCCATCTCCTGAGTTTCAGGATACATCGACTGCTGTGACAGATACTCAATATTCTGAAATTGTACGGACCCGACCGGGCGATAAAGTGCAATGGAAGATAACAGGAGAATAATGACAATAATGCTGACCACTACCCCATTATAAATTTGCTCTAACGTGAGTCGTGATTTTAATTGAATGAATAATTGAGAAATTTTTTGTATTGCGTCATGCATAGCCTACCTCGAATAGCCGTAGTGTAGGATGCTAGCGGTATTTGCACAAGATAGATGACCCAATTTTACCCGAACTGGCGAGTAAAATTGAGCCACTGCTGCTTAAGTCATCAGCGCGCGGAATACGGTATACAGGATAATACCCGCGACAATGGCCAGCACAATGAAGATGGCAAAGATACTGACCCCTTTTTCGGCATCAGCCGGATGCAGTTCATCATCATCGGCAATGCTGATTAGCTCACCATTATAAATACGGTAGAATTCTTCACGCTGCTGTGGATCGAGTGTACTGGTAAAGTCATGCACACGTTTACGCTGCGCCAGACAATACTCACCTAAATGAATTTCCTGATGGAACACCGCCTCATCGAGTTTTTTACGGTGATGATGGGCCAGCTCGATAATCTGCTCCGCACGTAAAGGCAGATCAAAGTTAAAACCGTCTATTGTATTTGTCATGTGGCTCTCCTTTTTATGTTACCTTTCTTATATGCATATCATAATAAAATTATAGAGTGTTCAATGTTTAATCATGTAAACTTGAAATATCACGGATCTGCCCCATCTCTTAGTTGACATTTCAACGAATGTGTAATATTAGTTTAACACAACCTCGATAAACTATTATTTAGACTGGCTATACAGTCTTTATTGCGATCATAATTAAAATAAAGGAGTTTTATATGATTCAGAGTATCTCTCACCATGATCTTGAAATTGCATATGCAAATGCGGTTAACACCATTCAATCACAGATGAACTTCCAAGATGCTGTGGCTGAACTTGAACAGGTTGCCCGCGCGGGTCATGGCAAAGCCGCTATGTTCTTAGCTGAACTGTACTATCAAGGCTTCCGCGTAGAACGCGATTCACTCAAAGCACAGTATTGGCAGAATATGGCCACCATGCAAGCATAAACAGACGTCACCTAGGTGGCGTTTTTTAATGCCTGAAATTTGTTTTTTATATTTGTTTACGATTTAACGCAAAGCTTAAACGCTTTATTCATCTGAATTTCCTACAATACAGGCACCACATTAGTGTTTATATGACATGAACCAGATTAAGTCTTTAAAACCCGCTGCCCAAGATATTCACATGAAAATCAGTATTCTAAAATCAATGATGTATTGCGGGGTACTTTGGGGGCTATATCATCAGGGTTGGGCCATGACCTCCGATCAGGATGATTTTATTTTTCCCTTTTGGTTAAACGGTGTCCAAGCCTATAAATATGCCAAGAAACACTGGCCAAACTACACTCCGCGCCAGATTAGCCCGCAGGATTTTCAGAATTCTTTGCTACCAACCTTAACCCGTTTAAAAGTCACACCGGCGCTGTGCCATTGCTCCAGCCAGCAATTCAAGCTGACCACACAGCAAATGAAACACTTTTTCTTTAATGATGCCCAGTTAAAGACCGCTTAACGTAGAGATTCATGCACCATTAAACCTCAATGAAAACAATATGACTGCTGATTATTGCCTCTAATGATAAAACTATTGGCATTTTTCAAAATTGAGGTTAAGTTAGAACCCATACCAAGAACAAAAATGGCAAGGACCAGACAGAATGACCAATGTAACACACGTATTAAAAGATAAGCATAGCCAGGAAATATATACCGTTAGCCCGGAAGCAACTGTACTCGAAGCAATTTCAATTATGGCCGATAAAGGCATTGGGGCGCTTGTGGTGACCCATGAAGGTCAAGTGGTCGGGATTTTATCCGAGCGTGACTACACCCGTAAAATTGCCCTGATGGAACGCTCCTCTTATGACACCACCGTCAACGAGATTATGACAGCAAAGGTACTGACCGTGACCCAAAGCACCAGCGTAGAAGACTGTTTAAGCCTGATGACCGATCGTCATTTACGTCATTTACCGGTAGTAGAAGATGGCAAGCTGGTCGGACTGGTGTCGATTGGCGACCTGGTAAAAGCAGTAATGGATAATCAACGTAAACTGATCGACCAGCTACAACAATATATTGCCAGCTAAACAGACAATATAAAAAACAAAAAAACTCTCCTTCAGGAGAGTTTTTTTATGGCTAGCCTTTTAAAAAACGATCTTTTTTAAAACTGCTCGTTTAAAAGAGACTAAACAGGATTAATTCAGCCCTAGCTTGTGTGCCACATAGTCCGCATCTTTGTCGCCGCGACCGGACAGGTTTACCACAATATTAGTATCTTTAGACATTTTTGGTGCTTCACGTATTGCCCATGCGACCGCATGCGAGCTTTCCAGTGCCGGCACAATCCCTTCAACCCGTGATAGCTGAATAAAGGCGTCCAAACATTCCTGATCAGTAGCAGTGGTATATTCGACACGACCAGCATCTTTCAGGAAGCTGTGCTGTGGCCCTACACCCGGATAATCCAGGCCAGATGCAATCGAGTGTACCGGGAGTGGCTCACCCTGCTCATCTTCCAGCACATAACAGACCATACCGTGTAACTGACCCGGTTTACCTAAGGTGAGGGTTGCAGAGTGCATATCGGTATTCAGGCCATGACCGGCTGGCTCAACACCAACCAGTTTTACTTCCGGATCATTCAGAAACGCGGTAAAAGCGCCCACAGCATTAGAACCACCACCGACACAAGCCACAATATAATCCGGCTGTGCACCAAAACGTTCCTGCGCCTGAACTTTAATTTCATCACCAATAATGGCCTGGAAATCACGTACCATCATCGGGAATGGATGCGGTCCCACCACCGAACCAATCGCATAAATATAGTTTTTCGGATCTTTTAAGTATTCTTCGAAGGCGCTGTCTACCGCATCTTTTAAGGTTGCAGTGCCGCGGGTCACGGAAATCAGCTTGGCGCCCAGAATTTTCATTTTTACGACATTTGGATGTTCTTTCTCAATATCGACCTGACCCATGTGAATTTCGCATGGAATACCCACCAGAGCACAGGCGGTTGCCAATGCCACGCCATGCTGACCAGCGCCAGTTTCGGCAATGACTTTGGTTTTGCCCATATATTTGGCCAGCAAGGCTTCACCTAAACAATGGTTAATTTTATGTGCACCAGTGTGGTTTAAATCTTCACGTTTTAAATAGATTTGTGCCCCGCCCAACTGCTCAGATAAACGCTTGGCATGAAATAGCGGACTTGGACGACCTACATAATGTGCGAATAGCTCAGCCAGTTCCTGCTGAAATTCCGGAGTCTGACGAATTTCTTCGTAGGCCACTTTAATATCATCCATCGCCGCTTTCAGATGCGGTGGAATAAACTGCCCGCCATATTCACCAAAAAAGCCATCTTCATTGGGTAAGGCAACGCCATTCATCTGAGAGTTCATGCAGTATTCCTTCTATTTTATGAAGCTTAACGCGCCAAATAACGGGTTAAATCTTCAATCCCCTTTAACGTCATGGGATACATATGATTTTCAAAAATTTGCTGAATTAAACCGATGGTCTGGGTGTAGTGCCAATATTGCTCTTGTTCCGGGTTCAGCCAGGCGGTTTTATCAAAATGCTGGCGTAAACGGCGCAACCACACCTGCCCGGCCTCATCATTCATATATTCCACTGAACCCCCAACGGCATTCAGCTCATAAGGTGCCATACTGGCATCCCCGACCACAATCACACGATAGTCGCGTCCATAGGTATTGAATAAGTCCCAGGTATTCATACGAGTGTGTGAACGGCGCACGTTGTCTTTCCAGACATAGTCGTACAGGCAGTTATGAAAATAAAAATATTCCAGCGTTTTAAATTCGGTTTTGGCGGCACTAAACAGCTTTTCACACTGGGCGATGTGCGCATCCATGGAGCCGCCGACATCAAACAGCATTAACACTTTAACCCGGTTACGCCGTTCGGGTACCAGTTGCACATCCAGAATACCCTGTTTGGCGGTTTCACGAATGGTGCCATCGACATCTAATTCTTCAGCCGCGCCCTGACGGGCAAACTTGCGCAGACGGCGCAGCGCCATTTGCATTTGCCGTGAACCGAGCAGCTGGTCATCATCCAGATTACGGTATTGACGCTGTTCCCAGACTTTAACCGCTGAACGTTTACGGCCCGGCCCGCCTATACGCACCCCTTCAGGATGATCACCATAGGCACCAAACGGCGAGGTTCCACCGGTCCCAATCATGCGGTTACCGCCCTGATGCTTTTTATGCTGTTCGCGTAAACGCTCTTCCAGCATTTTCATCAGCTCTTCCAATGAACCGGCTTTTTTCAGTTCTTCGCGCTGCTCTGGGGTTAAATGCTTTTCCAGCAGCTCCAGATCAAACCAGTCTTTCGGCAGCTTATGGACCTGATTCAGCAATTCATCCAGATCAAAGGTCGAGATACCATCAAAGTAATCTTTCATGGCCCGGTCGAACTTGTCAAAAAAGCGCTCATCCTTGACCATAATGGTTTTGGCCAGATGATAAAACTCATCCTGATTGGCAAAGACCAGACCTTCTGCCACTGCACGGTTCAGGTCAATCAGTTCGCGGGTGGTGACCGGGATGCCGTATTTTCTTAAGGTATAAAACAATCGCACAAACATGTGGCGATTACTCCCTTAACGACGGGCCATAAAGGCTAAGCGTTCCAGTAACTGAACATCCTGCTCGTTTTTAATCAGCGCGCCATACAATGGTGGAATGGCTTTGGTTTTGTCAGCATTACGCAGAATATCGTCCGGCATGTCATCCGCCATTAACAGGCTCAGCCAGTCAATCAATTCAGAGGTTGAAGGTGGTTTTTTCAGGCCCGGAATCTGGCGTAGTTTAAAGAATACCTGTAAGGCTTCTGACACCAAAGTCGTGGAGATATTCGGGAAATGCACATTGATGATGTCGCGCATGGTGGCTTCATCAGGGAAATCAATATAATGGAAGAAACAGCGACGCAAGAAAGCATCGGGCAGTTCTTTTTCATTATTGGAAGTGATGATCACAATCGGACGCTGCGTTGCGCTAATGGTTTCGCCAGTTTCATAAACGAAAAAGGACATTTTATCCAGCTCATGCAGCAAGTCGTTTGGAAACTCGATATCGGCCTTGTCAATCTCGTCAATCAGCAGTACACAGCGCTCTTCACTGCTAAACGCTTCCCACAGTTTGCCCGGCTTGATGTAGTTTTTAATATCATAAACCCGGTCATCCCCCAGCTGACTATCACGTAAACGCGACACAGCATCATATTCATACAGGCCTTGCTGGGCTTTGGTGGTCGATTTGATATGCCAGGTAATCAGTTTCAGTCCTAGGCTTTGTGCGACCTGCTCGGCCAGTAAGGTTTTACCGGTACCCGGTTCACCTTTAATTAACAGCGGTTTCTGTAAACGGCGAGCCGCCTGCACCGCCAGCTTTAAGCTGTCAGTGGCGATGTATTGATCGGTACCAGTGAAGTGTTGTGTATCTACAGACATGAGATAACCTTATTTCAATTTAAACTTATTTTTGTAATTAAAGCGCTGTGCTGTTGTTCTTGGCAGCAAGACCTGCTTTACGCTGGCTATATTTAGACCAGAAATAACCAACCACCAGTCCTAAACCAATCACCACCAGAATGGCAGATAAATTGGACCAGACCAACGGCATTTCCTTGGTTAATACACCAAACAGCAAACCAAAGGTGGCCGGTGCAATACCTGCATTATGCCCTTCGGAAATGGTAGGGGTCAGCAAGATGGCAAAGACCACAATCCAGCTTACGCCACCGAGTGGATGAGGCAGACGTTTGGCAATTTCATACCAGCACCATAAAATAATCAGGCTACCCAATAGATAGACCGTAACGGCAATGGTATTTTCAGGAATTGATTCTAAAAAAGTCATTAAATTTTCCATCACTCAACTCCTGAATTTAACTTAGGCACCGCGTAAGCCTTCTGGCTCAACCGCATTCGGATTAATTAAACCTTCTGGCGGCATTTGAATAAAGAAGCCTTTGGTTTGAATCGAATCCATGACATGCAGAATATTGGCCCGCGCCAGTTTACGGTTTTCATGCAATTCTAAATCCATGACAAACGTTGCACGACCAAATGCAGTACGTAGCACTTCTGGTACCACTTCAAGCGGATCTGCCGCTTCTGCTTGATCATCTTGGCTTTCAATACGAGCGACATAAAGATACATTTCATCTTTTTTGCTCGATTTATAAATTGAACAGAACATATTCAGCACAATACTCGTTTAACTCAGGCCAAAGCATACATCAAAAAAAAGACGGATACATTAGTGATTATTAACGCATCAGTCGTGATTGTGTACAAATCATAATTCTGGCAGCAGTTTGCTGTTTTTTTAATCCATCACTTTCATATGATTGGATAAATACTGCTGATCTTGATGCAGCACTTCAATCAGCGGCTTGGTCAGCAGATCATAACGCCAGCCCAATAAATAGCTTGGTAAATCCTGCTCATCATTTTTAAATACCACATGCTGATACAGGGCATTCAGCCATTTTTTCCGCATCAGTACTTCTTTGGGGATGTCGGTTTCATTGACGCCGCGTTGAATCACCTGCTCAATGTGCTGCCCGACTTCTTTGGAAGAATGGCGAATTGGACGCGCCATGCGCAGCGGCCAATGCTCTGGATCGGGCAGGAATTTCAACAGGTCTAAAATAGTTTTGCCATGTTCACGTAAAATATTCGGACGGATTTCCTTCACGTGTGACAGCTGGAAATTATTTTTCGGATTTTTTTCAACCAGATCCAGTAAGGTGGTATTTTTCAGAATAAAGCTGCGTGGCTGGTTTAAAGCCTTAACCATCTGTTCACGCCAGACCACCAGTTGCTGCAACTGCATGAGCTGACGGCGTGAATGGCGGTAATTGCCGATATCCTGATACAAACGCTCTAGCGGTGTATCTTCCCCAATTTCCTGGGTTAAATGACGGCAATCTTCTACCACCAGATTCAGTAACGATTTTTGCTGCAAGTCCTGCTGTACTTTTTCTGCCAGTTGCATTAAATACAGCACATCATTGGCTGCATATTGCAACTGTTCCGGTGATAATGGTCGCGCCAGCCAGTCCGAGCGGGTCTGGTCTTTGTCAATATCGACCTCTAGCACCTGCTTTAGAGCATTCTGATAGCTGACCTGCAGACCATAGCCCAAAAAAGACATGCCAACCTGGGTATCAAATACGTTTTTCAGTGATTTTTGCTGGGCATAATGATAGATCAGGTCAATATCTTCGCCGCAAGCATGGAAAATATTCTGCTGCGCCTGGAAGATTTTTTCCCAGAACGCCGAAAGATTCAGCGTTGTTCCATCCAGCAAATAAACTTTTCCTGCGACATTAATCTGGAACACCCCCAATTTGGGCCATAAGGTATCGACCTTGATGAATTCGGTATCCAGTCCATAGGTAGAGTTTTGACTCATTAATGTTAAAACATTTTCAAAGTCTTGTTGCTGTTGAATAAATTGGAACATAGCAGAGAGAGTCGTTAAAGTTTCTCAAGGGGTATTTTAACCAATAAATATAATTTAGCTATAAAAAAATAAAACTTACGGTATATTTTGCTGATTTTTTTAAAGTTTAAGCTCAAGATAAACAAAAGTTTATATTTTTTATATCTTAGTTAAAGTTTCAATATTTGATTAAGACCCAATTTAAAAAGTTGAAATCTGATGAAATAAGCACCGGGGTACTTATTTCATACGCATACGGTTATGGACAGCCTGACTTAAAGTGTGACTGTCGATATATTCCAGTTCACCACCTTGCGGCACGCCCTGGGCAATCCGGGTCATCTGCACCGGTAAATGCTTGGTCGCTTCGACCAGATAATGCGCCGTCGCCTGACCTTCTACCGTGGCATTGGTCGCCAGAATCACTTCTTTGACCTGACCCGAGCTTAAACGGTGAATTAAAGCTGGAATCCCGATTTCTTCCGGGCCAATCCCGTCAAGCGGCGATAAATGCCCGCCCAAGACATGATATTTACCGCGGAAGCTGCCACTTTGTTCAATTGCCATGACATCGGCTGGTGATTCCACCACGCAGAGTAATTCTTCATCACGTTCCGAAGATGCGCAGATATTGCACACTTCATCTTCGGTTAAAGAATGGCAGATGGAACATTCGTGAATATGCGTGGTCGCCTCATTTAAGGCATAAGCCAGACCCAGCGCGCCTTCACGGTTTTTCATGATCAGGTGCAAGGCCATGCGCTGGGCCGATTTTGGCCCAACACTTGGCAAAATACGCAAGGCTTGTACCAGTTGATCAAAACGATCGCTGAACACAGATGCGCTACCTTAGAACATGCCTGCCAAACCTGGTGGTAAGCCCATACCAGAATTCGCTGCTTTCATACGTTCTTCAGAAATGGTTTCTGCCTGACGCGCTGCATCATTCATGGCCGCAGCAATCAAGTCTTCAATCATGTCTGGATCGTCTTGTAACAGTTCAGGATTGATTTCAATACGCTTCACCACGTTACGGCAGGTCATGGTTACTTTGACCAGACCACCGCCCGCTTCGGCATGCACTTCAGTTTGTGCCAGTTCTTCTTTGGCTTTCTTGATATTGTTTTCTACTTCTTTCTGCATGCGCTGCGCTTGCTGCATTAACATATTAATGTTCATAAAAATCTCCGAACAAAACTGACATCTTTGGCTAAGCACTCTACACGAAAATTCAGCAAAAAGATGTCAGAATTTATAAATTAAATCAGGTCTAAACCACGGCTAAGGTCGCGAATAATATCATCAATATCTTCCAGACCCACAGAAACACGAATTAAACCCTCTGAAATACCGGCTTGCTGTTTGGCTTCGGCAGACATACGGCCATGTGAGGTGGTAGCAGGATGGGTAATTGTAGATTTTACATCGCCCAGGTTACTGGTAATGGATAAGAAACGCGTGTTATCAATGACAGTCCATGCGCCTTCACGCTCACCTTTCACCACGAACGATACAACACCACCAAAACCGCTTTGTTGTTTTTTCGCTAACTCATGCCCCGGATGCTGCGGCAGACCGGCGTAATACACGGTTTCCACTTTTGGATGGGCATCCAGCCATTCTGCCAGCTTCTGCGCACTGGCACAGTGGGCTTTCATCCGCAGGTTCAGGGTTTCCAGACCTTTAAGGAAGACCCAGGCATTAAACGGGCTCATCGAGTTACCCAGGGTACGAATCACGCCATTAATTTCTTCCAGCAGCTGGTGATTACCCACCACAGCACCACCCAGGGCACGGCCCTGACCATCAATATATTTGGTTGATGAATAAATGATTAAATCCGCACCAAATTTAATCGGCTGCTGCAAAACCGGGGTACAGAAAGTATTGTCGACGGCAAACAAGGCATTGGCTGCATGGGCAATATCGGCAATCGCTTGCAGATTACCGACCTGTGCCAACGGGTTAGATGGGGTTTCAATAAACAGTAAACGTGTATTCGGGCGAATCGCCTGCTGCCAGGCCGCTAAATCTTCCAGATCAACAAAGGTTACATCTACGCCAAATTTCATGACGTATTTTTCAAATAATGAAATGATCGAACCGAATACCGCGCGTGAACACACCACATGATCGCCGGCTTTTAAATAGGCCAGGGTAATTGCATGTACTGCAGCCATACCTGAACTGGTGGCCACGGCACGTTCTGCGCCATCGAGCACTGCTAAGCGTTTTTCAAAAGTATGGACAGTCGGATTGGTATAACGGGAATAGGTATTCCCTTCAATTTGCCCAGAAAATTTGGCGGCTGCATCAGCTGCACTTTCGCAAACAAAAGACGATGTTAAAAAGATGGGTTCACTATGCTCACCCTCGAAGGTACGGTCATGACCAGTACGAATTGCCAAAGTATCTAACTGATATTCGATCTCGTCTTGTTCGCTCATCTCGATTTTCGCCCTTAGACTACCGTTATAAGAATTGCCAACATTTTGAGCGCCCAAGGTGTTTAAGGTCAAGGTAAAATATGGAAATATCGCTTAGACTTCATCCAACTCAGCGTCATGACAAGCAGATAGAGGCTATGAACCCAGTACAGAAAAAATTTGCAGATCAACGCAAGAAGTTAAAAAACTTATCGACCCGGCTTTTTAACAGCAAGACTTTGGTGCTCTCCCAAACCACACCGTATGAGATCATTGGCGAATACCAACACGCACACATCCGTTATTACGCTTCACCCAATAAAGCCTATCAGGAGCCGCTGGTCTTTGTTGCGCCGCTGGCGATTAATATGGCGATTTATGATTTGTATCCCTATCGCTCTTTAATCAAGCATTTACAGCATAGCGGTTTTGATGTCTACCTGATTGACTGGGGACGTTTAAACTATACCCATCGTCATTTAAATTTTATGTACTTTATTAATGCTGCGATTCCGCATTGTATTGAGCAGATTCGACAGCACTCCCATAGCGAGCAGATTTCCCTACATGGCTGGAGTATGGCCGGCGTCTTTGTGATGCTGTATACCGCCTATCGTCAACCTCAGATTGTGAAAAACCTGATGGTGCTGGGCAGCCCGGTAGATAGTTATGCTTCCGGTCGCATCGGCCAGCTGTTTAAACGCAGCAACCAGCTGATTTCACGTAATCACAAATTAAAACAGGCCTTACATCAGGGCTCTATTCCCCCACATTTCATTCATACACCCGGCATCATCAACGCTTTAGGTTTTAAAATTCTAGATCCTAAAGGCTGGCTGGACAGTCAGCGCCAGCTGTTTCTCAACCTGCATGATCCGCAAATACTGCATGAACATGCCACGCTGGGGAATTTCCTGAACAATATGATCGATTATCCGGGCGGGATTAATCAGGACATGGTACTGAATGTCTGGCTGCAAAATCCGCTGAAAAACGGCATTATCCGCCTGAAGGATGAACATATTGAACTAAAAAATATTTGCTGTTCTTTATTTGTCGGGGCCGGGCAAAGCGACCAGATTGTGACGGCTGCCGCTGCACAGCCTTTAAGCCAGTTGACAAGTAGTACAGATGTCACGTTTACTCTTATTCCGGGTGGTCACTTAGGCCTGATGTCCAGCCAGAAAAGTGCCAATGAATTCTGGCCCAAGCTGACCCGGTGGCTCGAGCAAAGATCGACAAAAATACACAAGGAAACCGCATGATTCAGTCTGTTGCATTTATTGGTTTGGGCGCTATGGGATACCGCATGGCCGCACATTTACCCCAGCATTTTGATACAGTCTATGTCTGGAACCGTAATTTTGCCAAAGCCGAGCAACACGCAGCGGAATATGCTACACAGGCGGTTGAGCTTGAACAGGCCGTACAGGCCGATGTGATTTTTTCCTGCCTGCCGACCAGCCAGGATGTGGAAAATCTGTTAGACGGTTTGAGTTTAAAAGCCGGCTCTATCTGGGTGGACTGTACCAGCGGTGTTCCAGATTCTGCCAAAAAAGTGGCTGCGCAGCTCAAAGCACAACAGGTAGATTTTTTAGATGCACCTGTGAGTGGACAAACCATCGGTGCAGAAAAAGGCACCTTAACCGTGATGGTGGGCGGTGATGCGCAAGCTTTTGAAAAAGCCCTACCCGCAATGCAGGCTTTTGGGCAACTGATCAAGCATGTCGGTGAACCGGGCGCTGGTTTTGCTGTTAAAGCCATTAACAACATGTTGATGGCTGTCAATTTATGCGCCGTTGCCGAAGGATTTATCACCTTAAAAGCGCATGGGGTAAACTTAAACGAAGCGCTGGATTGTATTAATGCCTCAAGCGGCAAAAGCGCGGTAACGGAAATGGTGCTACCTCAACGTATTCTTAATCGCGCATTTCCACTAACCTTTGCCCTGCCACTACTGGCCAAAGATACCGGAATTGCTTTAGACTTGGTACGCGATGCAAAACTTTCAGCACCGGTACTGGGGCTGGCCCAAAGTTTGATACAGGCTGCCAATGCTACTGCGGAACCAGATAGCGACTTCTCCAGCGCCGTTAAAATGTATGAGGCCTGGAGCAAGATTACAATTGAGTAAGATCTGGCCATTGAATAATCAGAATAAAACCTAATATTGTGAGTAGATGCTTACCCACAATGTTATTACAGAGGAAACTCGTATGAATAAGCTCACTGTTGCATTATTGACCAGTCTTGCAACATTCATTGGGGCAAATACCACGGCTTTTGCTTCAGCACAGGAATGTCAAAAGCTGAAAAATGATCATGATGTGATTTATGCATCAAAAGGCTTCTGCTTTAAAGATCCTGAAGCCAAAGCCAAGTTTGGCAATGACAACTGCTATACCACCAAGCCAAAATTTTCTGAAAGAGAGCAACAACGACTTGACGAAATCAAGGCGCGTCAGAAAGAATTGAACTGTAAATAATTCAATGCATTGATTAAAGGAAATATCATGGCTTACGATGATCAAAATATTTTTGCAAGAATCCTGCGTGGAGAACTGCCTGCAATTAAAGTCTATGAAGATGAACAGGTTCTTGCGTTTATGGACATCATGCCTCAGGCAGATGGTCATACACTGGTCATCCCGAAATCACCTGCGGTTACCCTGCTCGACTTAGATCCACAAGTGGCAGCCTACACCATTCAGGTGGTGCAGAAAGTTGCCAAAGCCATGGAAAAAGCCTTAGGGCTAGATGGAATTGTATTAATGCAGCTGTCTGGCGCTGCTGCGGGACAAACCGTACCGCATGTTCATTTCCACCTCATTCCAACCTCGGTACATCAACTCGGCAAACATGCTGCGCAGATGGGTGACCAGGAAAAAATCATGCAACTGGCTGAAAAGATTAAGGCAGTGCTTTAAAATATTTTCCCCGGTGAAATGTAAAAATGAATGGAGCGACTGCTCCATTTTTTTAAGCAGAACTTCTGCTAAACCTATTTTTATGACACTAAGGTGTCAATTCGCTTGCAATTAAGTGATTCATTTTAAAAATTTTTCCAGATTTTTAAATTTATCTTTTTATAACAATGCTATTAAAAGTAAGTTTTTGATCTGATTTGTACTTTTTAATATTTTTGAAATATTTCCTTAATATTACTGTCGCATTTGTAAGGAATACTTAGCACCAATAGAGAACGGGGGTAGATCAATCCTACTTCTGAACAATGTTTAGGACTAAAAACAATAGTCTGTATTGGAGCTACACATGAAAAAAACGCTTTGCGCATTAGCAGTTGGGGCAACCTTATTTACACCAGCATTAGCTATGGCTGCTGATGTAAAAGTATATGGTCGTGCACACGTATCTTTAGACTATCTTGATGATGGTGCAGACTACAACGAAGTTGGACTATCTTCAAACTCTTCTCGTTTAGGCTTCAAAGCTGAACAAAAATTAGAAAACGGCATGACTGTTTTTGGTCAAATCGAACAAGAAATTAACTTCGCTAGCGGTTCAGCAAACGATGATTTAGAGTTTGCAACTCGCGATACTTTCGTTGGTTTAAAAGGTGATTTTGGTCAGGCACGTGTAGGTCGCTTTGACAGCCCGTTTAAAGTTGCTCGCGGTCCAGTCAACTTCTTTGGTGACCAATTAGGTGATATCCGTAACGTAACACGTGCAGGTAACTTACGTTTTGATGAACGTAATGCCAATACGATTGAATATAAATCACCAAAATTTGGCGGTGGCTTTAATGTAATCGGCGCATTATCTCTACACGAAGATAACAGCGTAGATAACGAAGCAAATAAAGATAAAGCTTATGACCTTGCTTTAACATATAAAGAAGGTCCAGTTGATTTTGCTGCTGCGTATGAACACTATGAAGAAGATGCAAACCGTGGTGAACGTGATGGCTTCCGTGTTGCAGCTGCATATAAAATCACACCTGAATTAAACTTCGGTGGTTTATATCAGTATTTAACGCATGATAACGATGCTGACAACCCAGATGCTCAAGTATTTGGTGTAGCAGCGGATTATAAGTTTGCGCCAAAAACTTATTTACGTGGTCAAGTGTTCCACCGTGATGTAGATGCAGATGATGCAAATGCAACTCTTCTTGCAGTGGGTCTTGAACATCGCCTAGACAAAGCAGTACGTGTATATGGTAACTTGGCTACTGTACTGAATGATGAAAACTCAAATCTGACTCCATGGTCTCAAGGACGCTCAAATAGCGTAGATGGTACACGTGGTGAAGATGCATTCGGTCTTTCTCTAGGTTTCCGTTACGACTTCTAAGTCTAACCTCTACCTAAAAAGCAAAAAAAAACACGCTTCGGCGTGTTTTTTATATCCAGATTTATGGATTTAAAAAGCCAACCTCAGGTTGGCTTCATTATATAAACAGGCTTATCTTTTCAAGAAACCTGACACCATATTCAGCACATTCTGAATATCATTATTGGCTTCAGTTTTACTGGTCTGCTCACCCTGTGGAGTTAAAGAGTCAATAATCTGTGGCAACACCTGTGAAATTGCGCCATAAATATCCTGTTTAGGGGCATGGGTTTGCTGCGCTACCTGTTCCACTTCTTCATCATCAAACAGATTCTGGACTTCCTGCGGATTCACACTGGCATTCTCGCCCGGCCCGGTCGAAACCCAGTCATCCACCTGGCTGCTTAGGCCCTGACCTTTTAATTTGTCCAGTGCACCTTGCAAACCACCCTGCTTTTGGATCCAGGCCAGCACCAAAGGCAATACCGCAACCAGAAGAGAAGTTTTAGAACTACCACCTAGCCCCTGACTAGAACCACCGAATTGGCCCAGCACAGAGCCTAAAATCCCACCCAAACCGCCTTGCTGGCTTTGCCCACTCTGCTGGTGATTATTTCCAAGTTGACCTAGAACTGAACCGAGAATACCGCCTAGCCCACCACTTTGTTGGGATTGCTGCTGATTGGAATTTGAACCTAAGGCCTGTTTCGCCAAAATTTCCACAATATTGCTTAAGTTTGTCATGATTTTTATTTCTTCCTTTAATGACATTCACTCAGCATACGATGCTTCATTCATTTGAAACATCCGAAATTGTTATGTTTTTGCAAAAACCGCAGAAAAGCTGAGCATTACCAGCGATATTTATCCCAGTTTTCCGGGTTAGCCCAAAATTTGGAGTTAAACCAGTCCGGTACATGCTTATAGGTCAAAATATTAAATTGCCACAACATTAGGTCATGCTGCGGCTGACTTTTATCCATCAGCTGGGTAAAGCCCAAGGCACGTAATAAAGGTTCATCTTGACGTTTAGTCACCACCACCATACGTTTGGCCAGCAAATCACGCAGTTTCACCAAAAGCTGCGATTTCTGCGCGCTGCTCAAATCTGCCATTTCTTCAGTATCGAGTAGTACAAAAGCCAAATCAAAACGCTGGGTAAAAGGCAGATTTAAAAGCGTAGTTACGTTAAAATATTGCCATTGAATTGTCTGATGATGATCGTATTGTTCAAGATGTTGACCAATACACAATGCAGTAGAAACTGGCTGCTCCTGGGTTAAATCGTCTAGCATAGAACTGATGACATTCATCTCAGCCATGACTGCATTCCTTATGATGAAAGTGAGTATTTTTTATGGAACTACAAGGCATTTGCCATAAAATGCATGCAGGTCTAAAGGACCTTAGTGTAACTGATCAACAGACACACCGGGCAAATGTTGAATATAAATTTATTCTGGATCGCTCAGAAATCGAACTGCCTTTTCGCTTGGGTCAAGAAATAGAAATTGAATGGACCGGCAATATTTACTGTGTTTCTTGCGGCAGTAAAACACCAAAATCCTATTCACAAGGTCACTGCTTTAAATGCTTTAAAACCAAAGCGTCCTGTGACATGTGCATTATGAAACCTGAAACCTGCCATTATCATTTAGGCACTTGCCGCGAAGAAGAATTTGCACGATCTGTCTGCTTCCAGCCGCATGTGGTGTACCTAGCCAACTCCAGTGGCTTAAAGGTCGGGATTACCCGTATTGGCCAAATGCCAACACGCTGGCTGGATCAAGGGGCGACTCAGGCCTTACCAATTATGAAAGTCGGCTCTCGTCGTTTATCTGGGCAACTGGAAATCATGTTTGGTTCACAAATTGCCGATAAAACTGACTGGCGCAAACTGCTCAAAGGTGAAGCTGAACCGGTCGATTTAATTGCGACCCGTGACCAGCTGATTGAAGAATTTGCACCAAAAATCAGCACCATTCGTGAAGAATTTAACCAGAATCTTGAGTTTAATGAAACATTGGAATTGATGGAGCAGGAACGTCCACGTGAGTTTATTTATCCGGTGGAACAGTATCCTGAAAAAATTAAATCGCATAATCTGGATAAGACCCCGGTGATTCGCGGCAAACTTTTCGGGATTAAAGGACAATATTTAATTTTAGATACTGGCGTAATTAATATCCGTAAATATACCGGCTATGAACTGATTATCCGTACTGAATAAACTTTTCACCAAAATATAAGCACAATAAAAAAACCGGCGTTTGCGCCGGTTTTTTATTATGCAGTCAGACTTATTCAATATCTGCTTTAGCTTTCAGATACTGGGTATAGTCATCCAGTTCTTGCTGGGCGCGCAGCTGTTGATACAACTTGGCCAGCTCCTGTAACTGTTCAGGCGTTAAAGCATTTGAAGTGGTACGGTTCACATTCGATACTGCCACGACCACCAGTTCATTTGGCAAAGCTGCCGTGGTCACAGACCACATCCCTTGCTTCGGTGGCATCAAGCTGAATGCAGCACGCTCAATTTCACGCTTTAAACGACCTTCAGCACGGGTAAATACACCAGCATCTTCAAAACGGATTTGCTGCTGAGCCAAGACTTCTGCAGCCGGTTGCGTCTTGAACTCATCCAGTGATTTCTGGATTTTGGCTTTGGCTGCATTAAAGGCTTTTTCTTCAATCAGTTTGGCACGTACACGTGGTGTTGCTTCAGCCAGGGTTTGCACACCCGCAGCATGATACTCACGTACTTTCACCCAAACCACATTACCATTGGCCATTTGAATGTTACTTGAAGCGTTACGATCGCCGTTTTTCACATCATCATTAAACAGTTTCACCTTCACACTTGGATCAGATAATACTGGATGCTGAGAGGCCAGACTAAAGCCTTTTACCGATTCAACCTTGGTGCCTTTGACTTCCTGAGATACCACATCCAGCGCATCACTACCTACCACCATCTCATTCAGGCTATTTACCGTATCCGAGAAGGCATTTTGCTGTTTGGTCTTTTTCAGTTCTGCAGTTAAACGGGCTTTTTCCGCTTCAAAAGAAGGCACCTGAACTGCATCGGTTTCAACCTGAATTAGATGATAACCATATTGGGTTTTCACCGGCTGAGAAATCTGACCTGATTTCAGACTGGTGACTGCCTGATCAAAGGCATTGCCAAAGGCACCCACGTCATAAGCCTCAAATAAGCCACCCTTGTCTTTAGATTCCGGGTCTTCTGAATATTTCTGTGCAGCAGCGGCAAAACTGGTGCCCTGCTGGATTTCAGCATACACCTGATCCGCCAGTTTTTTGGCAGCTGCATCATCACGTGCATCGGTGGTAATTAAAATATGTTTAACCTCACGCGCTGCATTTTTTTGCTGGGCTTCAACAAACTTGTCATAGGCCTGTTGCAATTCTGCATCGGTGATTGCAGCTTCAGTCGCGGAAATATGTGCTGGCGTCAGAACAATAAAGTCGACATCAACATTGGCGACCTGCTTAAACAGGGTCGAATGTTTATTGTAATAATCACTGATTTCTTGCGCTGAAACCTGAATATTTTTCTTATATTCATCCAGTTTAATGCTGGATAAATGCAAGGTACGCTGTTCGGTTTGTAAATTGGCAATCTGCTGGATATCCAGCTCGCTCACCAAGGCATGATCCATAAAGCTCGCGCTAAGCATTTTCAAGGCATGATCCTGACGCAGATTCTGGATTAAAGCCTGACTGCTCATACCCACTGAACGCAGGTAATTGGCATACAGTGCTTCAGAAAACTGGCCATTTTCCTGAAAGCTTGGTTGCTGGGCAATCATCTGCTCAATTTGCGCATCGCTTAAGGAAATACCCAAATGTTCAGTCTGTTGTAACAGCAAGGTGCGTGCAATCAGAGTATCGAGTGCTTTATTTTCAATATACGCCTGATTCAACAAGGTCTCATCGCCCTGTGTATAGCTGAGATATTGTTGTTTTAATGAGTTGGATAAGGCTTCTAATTCCTGTTTGGAAACCTGTTGCCCATTTACTGATTTTGCCGAGTCGGCAGAATTGCCGCCACTAAAATATCCTTCAATACCTACAAGTGCTAAAGGGATCAGAAACAGAACGAGCAAAACCTTGCCCAACCAGCCCTTAATAACATTACGAAAAGATTCCATAAGTATTCCAATATTTTACTTGTGCAGGATTTTAACCGAAAACCCTCAGCGAATGAATGTATTAAAACCCGAAACTCTGATTATTAATAAAAAACGCGCCAGGAGGCGCGTTTAATACTGCTTAAAAGATCAAGCTACAGAATCTTTTAAACCTTTACCCGCTTTGAAGCTAGGTACTTTGCTTGCTTTAATCTCAAGTGTTTCACCAGTTTGTGGGTTACGGCCTGTACGAGCAGCACGTTCTTTCACATTGAAAGTACCGAAGCCCACTAAAGTCACTGTGTCGCCTGCTTTCAGCGCTTCAGTGATTGAAGCAATTGTAGCGTCTAAAGCCTTACCAGCGTCAGTCTTAGACAATCCCCCTTTCTCTGCAATTGCATCAATTAATTCTGATTTATTCATGAAGATTACGTCCTCTTAATATCGTTTATTTAAGGTCCAAAGATTTCGTTTAAGTTACCGTAATGCCTTTATAGCAATGCTTTGAGGGTAAAAGCAATACTCTCCAGACGCATTTATACAAAATAAGTTGCAAAAATCTGCCAAAAAAATGCCAAAGCTGTCGAGATTTTCACTTTTTCAGGAGTTGTTCTTTTAATTGCTTATTTTCTTCAATTAAAGCATCAACTTTGCTGTGCAGTTGCAGCACCAGCTGCTCTAAATGCTGGATATCTTTCACGGTTACCAGCCCTATACGGTTCAAGGAATGATGAACACTATGGTCAATCATCCGTTCAACCTTATCTTTGGTATCGACCACCGATTCTTTGGCCTTTTCAGAAACTTTTTCTACGGTCTGATCGGCAATTTCGGTGGTTTTGGATTCCAGTTCTTCCCCCACCTTGACCAGTGAGTCAAATAATTTATTGCCTTCTTCTTCAGCACGGGAAAATGCGCCTAAGCCGGCCAGCCAGATCTGTTTGGTATATTTGCGAAAATCCAGCGCCGATTTACGCCCAGAACGTACTCTTGCTTTGTTTTTAGACGCTTTTTCATTTTCGTTTTGTGGTTCTGGCGATTCTACTGCTGCTTCATCCATTCGCATTTCTCCTGCTTATTTTGTATACCATTCAATATCATAAACCAACAAAATGCTCTTATAATAGCAAATTAAGCACTTGAACGTTTTGTTAAACTGTTCTACAAAGCAAGAATATTATGTATTACTTCCTGGTAATGCACCGCTTGGATATGCACGACTCGATCTGGTTAGGGACTAAATTGTATGAATGAATCGCAACAAAGACAAAATGAATCACATTTGTTGCTGACGATGGTGATGATTGTTCTGGAAACAATCTTTAGCTTTATCTTGAAATATGATCGTGTCGTTGCACTTCAGGCCAAAAAATTTGTAGACCAGAAAATTGCAGTCAAAATTAACAGCTATATCCCCTATTTCGACTTCTATGTGCAGTTTAGCGAACACGGCATCCTGTTTGATCTAAAAGCACCTGAAAAAGCCGTCGAATTAGATGTCCGTACCACATTGCTGGATTTGATCAAGATTTTTGTCTTGGGGAATCGCCGCAGTATTCGAGCCATGCGCATTGAAGGCGACCCGACTTTAAAAGATGAATTCCGTGATCTGCTGACCTTATTCAGTATTCCTAAAGTGCTGTCGGACTGGCGTCAATGGCTGGCCGATCCTGAACACGAGCAGGAACTGGAAACCTCTAAACGCCGGATTGCCCCGTTATTAGAGAAAATTGACCTGCAACGCTCGACCATTAATACCCTGCAAGTAGAAGTTAAACAGTATAAAAACCGCATTCGTCGCATGCAACGCAACCAAAAGCGAATTAATCTGGCTTTTAGTCTAATTACTCTGCTATTAATTGCGTTATTAGTGTATAATTTATGGATCGTTTAAATCCTTAATTTCCCTGCGATTGAATCGAATATCCGAATAATAAAAAAACTTGACTATTTTAGTCAGGATTCATAGAATCTACACATCTAGTCCAACCATGTGTATCGAATCATGCGCTTAACCACTCGCGGTCGCTACGCAGTGACTGCTCTACTTGATCTAGCTTTGCAGCCAACTGAACAAACGATCACTCTTGCAGAAATTGCAGCTCGACAATCTATTTCTGTCGCTTACCTTGAGCAGTTATTTGCGAAATTAAAGCGTCACGGCCTGGTTTCCAGTATTCGTGGAGCCAATGGTGGTTATCTTCTGGCGCGTAATGCTCAAGACATCACTGTGTTAGAAATCATTGAAGCTGTAAACGAAACCGTTGATGCTACTCGCTGCGACCATAAAGGCAACTGCCAGAATGGTGCGATGTGCTTGACTCACGATTTATGGCAGGAACTCTCCCACCACATTGCCGATTATCTCGCAAAAATCTCGCTTGCTGACCTCGTAGCTCGTGACAACGTTCAAACCGTTTCACTACGCCAAAATTCAGCATCTTTTGATTCAGCTCTTTTATCGGTTACAGGTATTTGACATGAAACGTCCGATTTATCTTGACTATGCAGCAACCACTCCTGTAGACCCTCAAGTTGCAGAACGCATGATGGAATGCTTAACTTTCGAAGGTACCTTCGGTAATGCTGCATCTCGTTCACATGCCTATGGCTGGCAAGCAGAAGAAAAAGTGGAATATGCACGTGAACAAGTTGCGAACTTGATCAAAGCTGACCCACGTGAAATTGTCTGGACTTCAGGCGCAACTGAATCTGACAACCTTGCCCTGAAAGGTGTGGCTCAATTCTATGCATCTAAAGGCAAGCACATCATTACCTCTAAAATTGAACACAAAGCAATTTTAGATACCTGCCGCGAGCTTGAGTCTGAAGGCTTCGAAATTACCTATCTTGAGCCACAACCACAAACCGGTTTAATTACCCCGGAAATGGTTCAGGACGCAATTCGTCCAGATACCATTCTTGTTTCCCTGATGATGGTGAACAACGAAATTGGTACCGTGACTGACGTTGCTGCAATTGGTGAAATTACCCGTGCCAACAAAATCTTCTTCCACGTTGATGCTGCACAGGCTGCGGGTAAAGTCGAGATTGATCTTTCAACCTTAAAAGTTGATTTAATGAGCTTCTCTGCACACAAAATCTATGGCCCTAAAGGCATTGGTGCCTTATTTGTACGCCGTAGCCCGCGTGTGCGTCTGAAAGCGCAAATGCACGGTGGCGGTCATGAGCGCGGTATGCGTTCTGGTACGCTGGCGACCCATCAAATCGTAGGTATGGGCGAAGCATTTGAGCTGGCAGGTAAAAACCTGGAAGCTGAACAAACCCGTTTACGCGTGTTACGTGACAAACTCTGGAATGGCCTGCAAGATCTTGAACAGGTATTCCTGAACGGTCACCCGACTCAAAACGTAGCCAACTATTTAAACGTCAGCTTCAACTTTGTTGAAGGTGAATCGTTAATGATGGCGCTTAAAGATGCAGCAGTGTCTTCAGGTTCTGCATGTACGTCTGCAACCCTTGAGCCATCTTATGTACTGCGTGCGCTAGGTCTGTCTGACGAGCTTGCGCACAGTTCAATTCGCTTCAGCTTTGGTAAATACACCACTGAAGAAGATATTGATCATGTGTTATCAATTACCAAAGCTGCTGTTGAGAAATTACGTGAACTTTCTCCGCTTTGGGATATGTATAAGGAAGGTATCGACCTTTCTACAGTTGAGTGGGCGGAACACTAATTCGACACTGAGATGAAGCTTTATTCAGCTTCATCTCATTGATAAAACGAATATTGACCCCATATTAATATTAACGCTGACCCCGAGGTTTGGAGAAGCAAAATGGCATATAGCGAAAAAGTAATTGATCATTACGAAAACCCACGCAACGTTGGTGTTTTAGACAAAAATGCAGACAACGTAGGTACAGGCATGGTCGGTGCACCAGCATGTGGCGACGTGATGCGTTTACAGATTCAAGTGAATAACGACGGTGTAATTGAAGAAGCACGCTTTAAAACCTATGGCTGTGGTTCGGCAATTGCATCAAGCTCACTAGTAACTGAGTGGTTAAAAGGTAAAACTTTGGACGAAGCTCAAGCCATCAAAAACATTGATATTGCAAACGAACTGGCTTTACCACCAGTTAAAGTACACTGCTCTGTACTTGCAGAAGACGCGATTAAAGCGGCTGTTGAAGACTATCGTACCAAACAGCAAAAAGCTTAATTGTTTCTCGTTTTAAAGACAGATTAACGGAGTTTTCATGATCCATTTAACTGAAAATGCTGCAACTCATATCAGCAATTACTTAAAGAATCGCGGTAAGGGTGAAGGTATTCGCGTTGGTGTGAAAACTTCCGGCTGTTCGGGTCTGGCCTATGTGCTTGAGTTTGTTGATGACGTCAATGCATACGATCAGGTATTTGAACAGCACGGTGTAAAAGTATTCGTTGACCCGAAAAGTTTGGTCTATCTTGAAGGTTTAGAGATGGACTATGTCAAAAACGGCTTGAATGAAGGCTTCGAATTCAATAACCCGAATAAAAAAGGTGAATGTGGTTGTGGTGAATCCTTCACGGTTTAACTCCCGACCTTCCCTTCTTTTGCAGATTAAAACAGTGTCTTGTACACTGTTTTAATCGCATTTATGCAGTCCTTTTTTGCAATCAATCGCGGATTATCTCTCCCATGAATCATTTTGAGCTGTTTAACCTGCCTGTAGCACTCGATATTGATTTGGCTACTTTAAAAGCAGAATTTTTAAAGTTACAGCAACAATATCACCCCGATAAAGCCGAAGATAAAGACCAGGCCCTGATTCAGTCCAGCGAAATCAACCAGGCGTATAAAGTTTTATCTCAGGTTGACAGCCGCGCAGGTTATTTACTGAGCTTAAAAAAACAGGATTATCATCTGGATCAGTCGATCAGTGATTTCGAGTTTTTACAGTCTGCCCTGGAAATTCGTGAGCAGCTGGATGATGCCCGCTCTGCCGATGAACTGGCTTCCCTGAAAACCGAAGTCCAGCAATGGATTGATGGTCTGGTTCGCGAATTTAAAATTGATTATGCAGATGAAGACTGGGGCGAAGCACGCGATACAGTACGTAAATTGCGTTTCTTCCAGAAAGTCATGACCGATATTGACAAGGCTGAAGATCGTTTCCTCGACGACGACAGCTTTGACCTAGATGACGATTTTTAATTTTATTTTTTCAAATTAACGTGCAAAGGATGTAACACAATGGCGCTCTTGCAAATTGCAGAACCAGGACAATCAAGCGCACCGCATGAACATCGCATTGCGATTGGAATTGATTTAGGCACCACACATTCACTGGTGGCCACTGTTCTTTCGGCGCAAGCCAAAGTCCTTCATGATGAACAAGGTCGTGTGTTACTTCCCTCAATTGTTCATTATGCCGAAAATACCACGCAATATGGCAATGATGCCAAACCGTTTATCACCAGCGATCCGAAAAATACCATTGTTTCAGTGAAACGATTTATGGGTCGCTCCAAGGCAGACATCAAGTTTCAGCACCCTTACGATTTAGTGGGTGAAGCCAATGAAATGCCGGCTTTTGAAACTGCACAAGGTCGTAAAACACCGGTAGAAATCTCGGCTGAAATTTTAAAACAGCTGAAAGACCGTGCTGAAGACAGCCTGAAAAATCCGGTCAATGGCGCAGTAATTACTGTTCCGGCCTATTTTGATGAAGCTCAGCGTCAAGCCACACGTGATGCAGCTCAACTGGCTGGCCTGAATGTGCTGCGCTTACTTAATGAACCGACTGCTGCTGCAGTGGCCTATGGTCTGGATCAGGACAGCAATTTAAGCACCGATCGCAACTATGTGATTTATGACTTAGGCGGCGGTACCTTTGACGTATCAATTTTACGTTTCTCGCAAGGCGTATTTGAAGTACTGGCGACCGGTGGTCACACTGCATTAGGTGGTGATGATCTGGATCGTTTAATTGTCAAATGGGCGAAAAAACAGCTGAATATTGCCAGCTTAAATGATACTGAATATGCCCACTTTGTGGTCGCAGCGCGTCAGGCCAAAGAAGCGCTATCGGATGCGGAATCGGTAGAACTGCAACTGTTAGACCAAACACTGACACTGGATCGTGCGACTTTTGAAAGCATTATTCAGGTGGCGTTAGACAAGACTATTAGTGTCTGCAAACGCGTACTGCGCGATGCCAAACTGGAACTGACCGATATTCAAAACGTAGTACTGGTTGGCGGCTCTACCCGCTCCTATGCCGTGCAAAAAGCTGTCCGTGAGGTATTTAACCAAGAACCGCTGTGTACTATTAACCCGGATGAAGTGGTTGCAATTGGCGCCTCTATTACGGCCAATCAGCTGATTGGTAATACCAAAGATGGTTCATTACTTTTAGATGTTACCCCACTGTCTTTAGGTCTGGAAACCATGGGCGGTCTGGTCGAGCGTTTAATTTCACGTAATACTGCAATTCCAGTCGCGCGTCGTCAGGAATTCACCACTTATCAGGATGGACAAACCGCCATGCTGATTCATGTGGTGCAAGGTGAACGTGATCTGGTTGAGCATTGCCGTAGTTTAGGCCGTTTTGTCCTGCATGGTATTCCACCAATGACTGCCGGTCAGGCGCGTATTGAAGTGACCTTTCAGGTCGATGCCGATGGCCTGCTTAGTGTTTCTGCCAAAGAAACGACTTCTGGCGTCTCTGCGCACATCGACATTAAACCGTCTTATGGTTTATCGAGCGAAGATACCGAACGTTTACTGCTTGACGGTTTCAAATACGCAGAAGAAGACAAACACCTGCGTCATTTACAGGAAACCAAGGTCGAAGCACAGCGTGAACTGGAAGCTCTGGAGCAGGCGTTAAAAGTTGATGCACAGCTATTGAGCACAGAACAACTGGACGCATTGAATGGTGCGAAAACCCATTTGTACAGCCAGCTTGAAACAACCGATATTCAGGCTATTGAACAGGCTATTGAACAGCTTAAAATACACAGTGATGCTTTTGCTGCGCTTCGCATGAACCAGCATATTGATGCTGCTCTTAAAGGCACCAAGCTCGATGACTGGTCAAACTCAAACTAATTTAAGGTAAAGACTATGCCACGTATTAAAGTACTTCCACATGCGCAATTCTGCCCAGAAGGTGCTGAGTTTGAAGTTGAACAAAATGCCAACCTGTGCGAAAGCCTGTTAAAAAACGGCATTAAAATTGAACATGCCTGCGATATGTCATGTGCCTGCACCACCTGTCACGTGGTGGTACGCCGCGGTTTTGACAGCCTGGAAGAAATGAATGATGTCGAAGCTGATCTGTTAGATCGTGCTTGGGGTCTAGAACCTGACTCACGTTTATCATGTCAGGTACAGGTGGTTGATGAAGATCTGGAAGTTGAAATTCCAAAATACACCATTAACCATGCTTCTGAAAATCACTAAGACTTAAAACAGAAAAACCACGCTCCGGCGTGGTTTTTTTGACTTGATAGAACACTCAACAATCTTCGATCAAGCAGATCATCTATCTTTATAAGTTAATGAAATTCCCGATCTGGTCGATTAACCTCGACTTCTTCAATCACTTCATCTTCCAGTTTTAATTTCACAATACCCTGCGAGTTGGTCAGTTTTTGCTGGGTCTGAATCCGTTTAATCATTTTTTCCAGCACACCAATCATTTCCGGATATTCAAAGTTTTGCACTTCATCCAGATTCAGCAACAGATGAAAACCTTTGTATTCATAGTCAAACCAGCGCTGATAATCGGATTTTCTGGCCGCATATTTTTCCATGACCTGCCAGGTTTTCACCGGACCCTGAATACCTTTCAGGAAAATTGGCGCTTTCGGCGCACACAGATAATCATTTTTCACCAGTTGATAGGTATCATCTGACAGCAGGATTTCATCAACTTCGGCTGCGCTTTGCAAACGCGCTGCCAGATTGGCATCGCGGCCGACAATGGTATAGGCCATCCGATGCGCCGCACCATAGTTACCCACGTGGCAATAACCGGTACTGATGCCCATGCGGATATGTAACGGCGGATAGCCCATTTTAATCCAGCGTTCACGCAGCAGTTTCATTTGCTGGCGCATGGCAATGGCCATTTCAACGCAGGTCTTGGCATCATTTTCTACACCCTGACTGCTTGGATCACCAAAGAAAATCAGGATGGCATCCCCCATAAACTTATCGACGGTGGCTTCATACTGCTTGGCAATTTCAGTCATATGACTCAAATAATCATTCAGCAGGTAGGCTAAATCGTCTGGAATCAGGGTTTCAGACAGCTCGGTAAAGCCCTGAATATCGGAAAAGAAAATGGTGAGTTTTTTACGTTTATATTCAATTTTGGCTTCTGACTCGCCTTTCATGATCGAATGCCAGAGCTGAAGCGGCGCATAACGGCTCAACTGGTTGGCAAACTCCATATAGCGGTTCATTTGCTGATAATAATGCTCACGCTTATGGTTAGAGGCACGAATCCGGCGGGTCTGATAAACACTGCCCATCCCGAAATACACGATCATGCACAGGAAGGCCAGAATAGTCAGCTCATTGGTGGTGTATTCAAAATATTCACCAAAGCCAAATACGAAAATATTGCACAGATAGAATACCGACGCTGCAAATAAAGCCGCCAGCGACACCAAAAAGAACGACACTTTGACGTTAATGGCGGTATACAGCAAGGCAAAAATAGCCGCAAAGGTCAGGACCAGATTTAAATGCACGGCCGACAGACAGATGGCCACAATCATAATATCTATAATAAATAAGATATTTCTTTTAATCTGATAGTTATATTTAGATTGTAGCCAGCGCGACAGTTTCGGGGTAATAAACAGCAAAAATGCCAATAAAACCGGAATATAAATTTGGTACTGGGTGTCTGGATAGGTGTAATGATAGACAATCAGGATCAGCGATAAACTGGCATAGCCCATAACCCGATGCAGGTAATCAAATTGTGTAGGATCTCGATCCATCCAATAACCTAGTGACACCGTACTCTACTCTCCTTAGCGGATCTGGTCACACCATACATCCCTGCATGATGCAAACACGAATATCAGTCCATTCGCCAGTCAAATGGCATATCGCCCTGACCGCGTAGTGCCAACATTAGCGTTTGGCGCATATGGTTCAGCACTTCATTGTTATACGGTACTGCTGGTGTTCCCCAGACCGGTTTTGGCCATGCCACATCATTTTGATAACGCACCACATGATGGAAATGCAATTGTGGCACCATGTTGCCCAGTGCAGCGACATTCATTTTATCGGCACGGAATACACGTGACAGTTGGCTAGATAACCAGCTCGATTCACGCAGGAACTGTTCCTGGTCGGCCTGGCTTAATTCATAGAGTTCGGTAATGCCCGGCACACGTGGAATAAGAATGAGCCAAGGAAATTGCATATCATTCATTAAACGACATGTTGACAGGGGAAAGTCGCCTACAAAAAAAGTATCTTGAGCAAGTTGTGGATGCAAACTAAACATATCTTTATAAATGACGCAAATTAGAATGATGGCTAATACTATCACATCCCAAAGGACGTGAATATTCTATAACGGCCGTTTCACCACAAATAACACACTATTTGCAGCCAGCCAGAGCAATCCCCTATCTTCAATAAATTTCCTTAAATAATCAAGACTTCTTTGCGCAGTCAGCGATTAAATAAACAGCAGGAATTGCATCAGGACTGAGCGCTAACTCAGGCTGGCAGCTCACGCAGCAGTTGCTCCAGCAAATCGGAAATAAACTGAATCCGTTTTTGATGTTCATCCAACAGCACCATGACTTTTAAACGCTGTCCGCCATCCATCCGGAAATAGGTCGGATGTTTTTGCATCATCTGGATAATACTAATGGCCTGCACCGGGGTATCTGGTGAAAACTCGATATTGCCGCCATTAGCACCCACATCAATTTTGGTAATACCAAGCTGCTCGGCTTTCAGACGCAGCTGATGCACGGCAAATAGCTGTTTTACCGGTTGTGGTGGAATACCAAAACGGTCAATCAGTTCCATACGGATGTTGTCGAGTTTTTCCTGTGTATCGGTATTGCTGATACGTTTATAGAATAATAAACGCTGATGCACATCGCCCAGATACTCATCCGGAATCAAGGCTGGCATGTGCAGGTTGATTTCCGCTGTTAACGACAACGGCGCATCGAAATTTGGGGTTTTGCCTTTTTGAATGGCTTTAGTGGCTTTTTCCAGCATTTCCATATACAGGCTATAACCAATGGCCTGCATCGAACCGCTTTGCTGTTCCCCGAGAAGTTCACCGGCACCACGAATTTCCAGATCTTCGGTGGCCAGCATAAAACCGGCACCCAAGGTCGATGCACGCTGAATCGCATCCAGACGTTTTTCAGCATCACCTTTTAAGCCTTTAATCGACGGCACCAGCAAATAGGCATAGGCCTGATGGTGCGAACGTCCAACCCGGCCACGTAACTGGTGCAATTGCGCCAGGCCGAGCTTGTCGGCGCGTTCAATTAAAATGGTATTGGCATTCGGGACATCAATCCCGGTTTCAATAATGGTGGAACAGACCAGCACATTATATTCTTTATGATAGAACTGCTGCATCACCTGCTCCAGTTCACGCTCACGCATCTGGCCATGTGCGACTGCTACCCGTGCTTCCGGCACCAGCTGGCGGATATTTTCTGCTGCACGTTCAATGGTATCGACTTCATTATGCAGGAAATACACCTGACCGCCACGCAGCAATTCACGCAAAATCGCTTCTTTGACTGAATCACCAGTCTGTTCCTGCACAAAGGTTTTTACGGCTAAACGACGCGCAGGTGGTGTGGCAATGATGGATAAATCGCGCATACCACTAAAGGCCATATTCAGGGTACGTGGAATAGGGGTTGCCGTTAAGGTCAGCATATCGACATCGGCGCGCAAGGCTTTAATCCGCTCTTTATCGCGCACACCGAAACGGTGTTCTTCATCGACAATCATCAGTCCCAGCTGTTTGAACTGGACATTTTCCTGCAAAATTTTATGGGTACCAATCACAATATCGACTTTGCCTTCGGCCAAATCTTCAATGATTTTAGTATGGGTTTTGGATGAACCAAAACGCGACAGGACTTCAATACGCACCGGCCAGTCGGCAAAACGGTCTTTAAAGGATTCATAATGCTGCTGTGCCAGCAAGGTGGTCGGTACCAAGACCGCTACCTGTTTATTATTTTGCACGGCGACAAAGGCGGCACGCATGGCCACTTCGGTTTTACCAAAGCCAACATCCCCACAGACCAGACGGTCCATTGGTTTGGCCTGCTGCATATCATATAAGGTCGCTTCAATGGCATTGGCCTGATCCAGCGTTTCTTCATAGGCAAACCCGGATGCAAACTGCATATACAGTTTTTCATCCAGCTCAAAGGCATAGCCCGGCTTGGACTGACGGCGTGCCTGTATATGCAGCAATTCGGCTGCGACATCGTGAATCTGCTCCAAGGCTTTACGCTTAGCCTTGTGCCAGGCATCAGTGCCAAGTTTATGTAGCGGTGCCAAATCCGGATCGCCACCACTATAGCGGCTAATTAAATGCAAATTGGTCACTGGCACATAGACTTTGGCGCCATCGGCATAATCGAGCTGCAAGAATTCATGATCCTGCTGATCAATTTCCAGCGTCACCAGTCCGGCATAACGCCCCACACCGTGATCAATATGTACCACCGGTGCACCAATACTCAGCTCGGTCAGACTGCGAATTAAAAACTCTTCCGAGACTTCCTGCTGACGTTTACGCCGACGCTGAACCACACGATGTTCATAAAGCTGATTTTCCGAAATGACCGAAAGCTGGCCCTGAATTACCAGACCACGATCTAAAGGAGCGTTGGTAATGGCAACGGCATATAAAGATTTCTGGAATTCAGCAAAGTTCTCAACCGTTGGGATTTCTCCCAGACTGGAACGCAGCGCATCTTTCAAGGTTTCACGGCGACCGGCACTTTCTGCGACCAGCAACACCGGATGATTGGCCGCGTTAATATACTCTTTGACTAGACTAAATGGTTTTTCCCGTTTCGGATCGACCGGCAATTTAGGCGGTGCTTCAGTGGCCAGATTTACCACACCGGCTTTTTCAGCAAAATGATCTGCCGAGGCGATGATGCGGCCAAACTGGTTCAGCTGTCCCAGCACCTGCTGCGATGATAAAAACAATTGCTCTGGCGGTAAAATAGGCTGGTCAATATTATGCCGGCGATCTTCATAACGGCGGTTTACTTCCTGCCAGAAGCTGTTTAAACTTTCTTCCAGCCCTTTATCTGTAATGACAATGCCATTCTCAGGTAAGTACGCCATTAAGGTACTTTCGGCAGCCATTGCCTGAGCGCTAAAGAATAACGGAAAATAGAACTCTATCCCTGGCGAGGCAATGCCATCGAGCACATCCTGATACACCGGGCTTTTCTTTGGATTTGCACTTGGGAATAATTCTGCATAACGATCGCGGAACAGCGAACGGCCTTCTTTTAAAGGAAACTCTTTGGCGGGTAGTACTGAAAATTGCTGAATGGTTTGGGTGGTCCGCTGGGTTTCCGGATCAAAAAACTTCAGGCTTTCAATTTCATCATCAAACAGGTCAATCCGGATTGGTGCTTCTTGCCCTGAAGCAAAAATATCCATAATACTGCCGCGCACCGCAAATTCACCATGATCATAGACTGTATCGACCAGATGATAACCAGCCTGAATCAGGCGTTTCTTTTGCTGTTCCAGTTCAAATTTCTGGCCAACCTGAATATCAAAATGCTCACCTAAGACCCAAGAGGTTGGCGCCACACGCTGCGCCAGGGTTGCAGCCGACACCAGCAGCACGCCCTGCTGTGGCATATTCGATAAAATCGCCAGACGCTCAGAGACAATATCCTGATGCGGCGATAAACGGTCATAAGGTAAGATTTCCCAATCGGGAAAAATAGTCGGTTGAATACCATAAAACTCGAACTCGCTTTCCAACTGCCCCAAATGCTGGCTGTTACGCGCCACCACAATCAATAACTGTTTATGCTGGGTACTCAGCTGCTTGATCAGCAAGGCCGCGGATGAGCCCTGCAAATTGCCCACCCAGCGTTTTTCGCCCGTTTTTAATTGTTTCAGATTGAGTTGGGAGCTTTCGTGTTGGAACATGTATATAGCTTTTAGGTCTAATCAACATGCGGCTTATACTAACACGAGCATTTCCATCCATTACGTTAATTTTTCTTAATCTTTATCTGAAAAATGAGACTACATCTAGCTGAAAAGATGGATTGAAGCTTACTTTTTCTCCCGCAAAAACTGACGATAATAATCATTCAGGCGTTTCACGATACTTTTAAACTGCAACAGGTTTTCTTCTGTGTTGCCCAAACGCGTCACAAAGCTTTGCGTGGCAATTTCCAGATCAATTTTTTCATTGATCAGCATGGCGGTAAAATACAGTTCTTTCAGGTCATCAAAACGGTTCATACGCCGATTAGACAAATACTCCAGCCGCTCCGATAAAGTCTCATTCAGCACAATACCATCGACAATATAGCCGTGTTGCGGATCAAACTGAATCTGATGTTCAGCCAGAAATTCTGCTTCTGGAGAGGGCTTGCTTTTAAACAGTTGCGCCACTTTATTGAACATATACTGATATCCTGAAATTCGCTGTGCCTAGTGTATCGGCTTTAGCGTGGAGATCCAGCATTTGAACGCGGCAATATCCTTATAAAAACAAAAAAGCATCCGAAGATGCTTTTAACTTGAGAGTTTTAACCATACTGGCGCTGTAAATAATGCACAATATCATCCGATTCAAACATATGAGCGCCGGTATTCGGATCAACCAGATAAGGCACCTGAATATTCTCTCCCATCAGTGCCAAGACTTTCTCACGTTTACCGCCCTTTAAAGGTACATATTTACCTGGCTTTAAACGTAATTTGGCCAGCCCCTGATCCTGCCAGCGCTCTTTGGCCACATTATGGAAAATAAAAGGCAATTCCAGCTCGGTTAAGGTACTGCGCACAATGCGCGTATACGGACTGGCTTCAAAACCCCACAGCTCCAGCAGTTGCTCTGGTGCCGCACGGTTTTTAATCTTTTTCTTGACCCAGACCCCGCGTGCACCATTAAGCAGCGTACCAGCAAAGGCCACAAAGGGAATTTTTGGATAATGTGCATAGCGCCGCGGGGTTTTCCCGCTTTTGCCATAGTGTTTAAACAGATGATGAATAATCTGCTGCGATTCGTAGAGATGATCTCCGGTATTTTCATCTACCAGAAATGGAAATTGCAGTTTACCGCCCAATTCCTTGACCTGCGGACGGTATTTTTTACCACCTTTAGGACAGGGATAGACTTCATAATCCAGATTCAGCAAGGTCATGACTTCGCGTACACGTCGACAAAATGGTGAACCTTCAAACTCATACAACTTGAGCGGCTGCTCAGGTTGCTTGGGAAATGCTGTGCCATTGCTTCCGCGCCCGCCTTCGGTCAAAGCAGAAGCCAATGCCTGTACCACTTTAATTTGATGATGCAACATCATGACCTTCCTGTTCTTGTTATGTTCTAGAAGATGAATGCCGAATCGGGTTGATTACAGCTCCACCAATGCTTCTTTGGCCACCACAATACCATTATTATCGGCATAAATATAATCACCCGACTGAATATTCACACCACCAAAGCTGAGCGGAATATCGACCTCACCCACGCCTTTACGGTTACTTTTTTGTGGAATTGCTGCCAGCGCATGTACGCCTAAATCCAGTTCAGCAATGGCATCGACATCACGTACACAACCGTAAATAATCACACCATTCCAGTTGTTTTTTACTGCAGATTCGGCAATCAGGTCGCCCATAAGTGCACAGCGCATTGACGCACCACCATCCACCACCAGCACTTTGCCCCGGCCTTCAGTCGCCAGTAATTCTTTTACACGCGAATTATCTTCAAAGCATTTTACCGTCACCACCTGACCGCCAAAACTTTTACGCGCGCCATAGCTTTTGAAAAATTTGCCATCCATTGATGGGGTGACCACTTGCAGCTGTTTATCCGGGTTATCATCCAGCAAATCACAAGTAACGAAAGCGACTGTAGACACGTGTGTTTCCCTCATTTTGTATGTTGTATGCGTAAATTATCATAAATTTCAAACTTTTCAGTTTGAGTTAAGGCAGCCTCGACCATAGTATGAGCCACCTGCCCGGCTGTCACTGGCCGATGTTTAAAATTTTTAGGCAAAAAAGATGAACAGCGCTGAAACAGCTGCTGTGACAGATCTTCCAGAAAACGTGCATCCTGACGCTCGCCTAGCAATAAAGATGGGCGCAGCAGTGAAACTTTGCTTAAAGATAAGTTCTGAATGTACTGTTCCAGTTCACCTTTGACCCGATTATAAAAAAATGGCGATCTGGCATTGGCCCCCAAGGCACTGACCAGCAGATAATAGGCAGAGGTTTGCTGCAACAGCTCGGCAAAATGGGCATTGATAGTAAAGTCAGTCGCATAAAAGTTATCTTTTGAGCCGGCTTTTTTCAGGGTGGTACCCAAACAGCTAAAGCCATGACTATGCTCGCTGACATCCTGATCATTCAGCATCAGTAAATCTTCCAGCACCAATGGCTGTACTTTGGCCATCTGTTCAAAGGCTGTATCCGGGCGACGCACCACCGCCGTAACCTGCTGACAGGCAGGATGATCATTTAAGGCAGAAACCAGCGCCCGGCCGACCAAACCGGTCGATCCAATGACAATGGCTTTTTTTATGATTTGAGTCATTTTTTATCCAATATTCAGGCACTCACACTAATCTAACGTTTTCTTTCATTTTTTTCTGCATCTTAAATGTTGTCAAAGCTTGTCAAGACTTGACTTCGACGCATTGTTTAATCAAAATATGGCACTTGTTTACGGGCTGGTGAAATTCTGCTGATGTGGTTTTCAGTTGAATTGCGGCCCGCCCAGACCAATCTATTTCAAGGAGTGCACGAGTGGCAAACTCTGCTCAAGCTAAAAAACGTGCTCGTCAAAACGTTAAAGCACGTAAACATAACGCAAGCTTGCGTTCTATGGTTCGTACCTATCTTAAACGTACAGTAGCTGCTATCGCTGCTGGTGACTATGCTGTTGCTTCAGAAGCTTACAAAAAAGCTGTACCTGTAATCGACCGCATGGCTGATAAAGGCATCATCCATAAAAATAAAGCTGCTCGTCATAAGAGCCGCTTGAACGCGCAAGTTAAAGCATTAGCTTCTAACTAATCGCAAAGCAGAAAGAGCCCTGATTCAGGGCTTTTTTTGTATCTGTAGATTTTATTTTGGTCCGATCTTATCCTCAATACGTTTACGTCCCGATCGATTCCATCTCAATTCCACACTAAACCGTCTAAAAAACATCTAACCATCACACGACCTACCATCACTAGAAAATAAATCTGTCCCCCTATATTTTTGATTGCCACAACATCCCCCATAAAAAAACACCTCCTAAACTACTTAGAAGATGTTTATGTAATTCAGACTTAGAATGTTGAATATGAATTGTTATTTCAGCATCAGTCTTAAGTTTTCTGGGGTTAAATAAGCCAGTTGCAGACTATTATTAGCGCTTAACTGGGTCCATTGCTGGTTAGCCCCACCGGTACAGCCATAGCGGATTAAACGGGCACAATTGTCTTTTAAATAGCCATGTTCCAGATCAAAACATTGAGCACCCTGGCGGATGGTTCCGGTTTCTGTATGCATTGTCCACACCTGACTGTCCTGTGTGGTGCTACAGCTGGCCAGTGTTACCACATTGCTGTTATTGCTTAAACACAAATCTATCTCGGCTTTACTATGAATCCGGCCCAAACCATCATAAATCCATTGCTCGGTGTCATCTCCGGTACAGGCGCTTGCACCACTGATATAGACATTTTTCTGACCTGTCGCCAGAGTTTCCACTTTCAAACAGTTATTTCTGTTTTTAAGTAGCGTTGCTTCAGCCAGAAGATCTTCATTGGCCAGTCCCAACTGCGTCACGAAGCCTTCCAGCGCTGTTTGCGCTTCAGGTTTTGCATGCTCCAGATCGGCACGGTAGACATTCATCCAGCGATTCAAACGGTAGATGTTCTGTTGCTGCTGTTCATAACGCTGCAACTGCTGCTGAGCTAGTGCACTCAATTCATGACGATTTTCTGCATAAGAATCATATAGTAATTGTGCAGCCGGCTTTAAAGCGATGACCGCCTGATTGGCCTGTGCTTCCAATTGCTGCTGGAATTCCGGCAATTCCACTTTTCTAAGCGCCGTATAACCATCCGCGCGTCCAATTTTTACAGCAGCTGAAATGGCAGTGCTGTATTGAGGAATCGTAAGTGTCGATAATAATTTCTCGGCTTCATTGGCTTTTTTGCAGTACAAATTAACCTGTTGCGGCTGATCTGTAATGGCCAGGTTCACATGCAGCTTATTGGCATTACCACGCATACGATGAGGTGCCAAAGCCACGTTCTGGCTGCGATTGGTATATTGAACATCTAACCAGCAAGCCGCCTGCTCTGCGCCACGCTGTGCAGCCGGCAAATCATAGACATTGCCCCAGTTGCTGCGTGCTGCCGGATACAACACCCCTTGCTGGGTTTCCGGATCATAGCTGCCAATAATGGTAATCACCGGCACCCCAAATAAACGCGGTTTTAAATAATAGCCATCGGCGCTGTTATACCAGACCTCGCTTGAATTCGGCACTTTCGGATAGACCACTTCCATCTGGCGGCTGTCCGGATTCCAGCGTTTATAGCCGGATGGCGAGCTTTCATCCCACACATGACGATTGGTAAAATGCGGCTGGATACGCAAAAAGGTACTATAACCGGTGTAATGGGTATAACGTGAAATACTGCTATTGGTGGCACCGCCTGACATGGCATCCCAACCATACGGATACAGTTTCAGGAAATTTGGCACCCCGTTTTTGCCATCGCCCAGATTGGAGGATTGCCAGGCCAAATTACCGCGCATTTTGTTGCGATAGCCTATATAGCCCCAGCCACTATCGGCATGATGTGCCGACCAGAAATAATTGGTGGTGGTATCATCTACTTTAAAAGAGCCCGGATAATGGCCTAAACCATAATGATGGCCAATTTCATGGCTAAATTCGTTACCCACCGAGTTATACAGGGTCAACATGCCGTTACCGCCACTCAAGCCATGGGTCTGTTCACCATTGCTATATTTACCCCGCGCATGGTGAGTTACCACAGTTTGAGTCAGTTGAGGCTGTTGCTGACTGAGCATCGAAGCACTGGTCACCCCCCAGTTGGCCAAGTTAATTCCCACACTAAAGGTCGATTTCGCCGTGTTTTCACGCATATCCCCCGAATAAACACCGCCTTCGCCTGCACTTTGACTGTCGTAGATGGTGCCGTTGGCCACCATCACCCGATCCAGCTGAATATCATCATATTTAGCCACCGTCATGTGCGCTGCCGGAATGGTCTGGAAATAGTCTGTGCCTGAATTTTCCGGTTCAAGCAGCATGGCATGTCCTGTTGAATGTGGCGGCGCAGTGAGCAGTCCAATCCGGATATTATTTAGTACCAGTTCACCAGGCGCAGCAAAATCAATCTGCTCTGCCAGTAAATCACCACTGCGGTTTTTGCTGTCAATGATCCGTAATTTTAAGCCCGGACGTACTTCATCCCAGTTTAAGCGCGCTGACCAGGCCCGTTTACTGTAGCGCACTTCTGCACGGCCATCACGATTGCTCTGGTCCGAGGCCGGAATTTGAGTCGGATCAGCCAGGTTGATACGGCGTAACAGCCGTTCATTCTGATACACCTCAACCTGCAGTGCATTAATCTGATCCATCTCCTGCATCGGTGTGATTAATAACAATGCCTCCCGTTCTGCGGTTAAACGTGGCATTTTTTTCTCTTCGTTACCATTCGGGTCAACCACATGGCCTTGGGCAAACTGCACCATCGCCTGCAAAGAACCTGTTAAATCATTACGCACTTCACGTGATTCAGACTGGGCATTAAAATCATAAAAACCCAAAACAGATGGACTTACCACATCTTGCGTTGGCTCAGGATAATGACTTCCATGCAGCGGAGCATCTGGTGCTGTCCCATTGTTCGGCTGTTGACTTTCTCCATCACTACCACCACCGCCACATGCCGTCAGCATAAACGACAATATACTTACACTTAACAAACTAAGCGGAAACTTGATCACACTTTTCACTATTTACTTTACCCCAATGTCAATTTATGACTAAAAATAAAAAAATAAACACATATTTTTCAATAACTTAATTAAATATATTAAAGTAGTTTAGAGTCCAAAGCAATGTGTTGTACTTTATTGAGCAGATACAGAGAAAGCTAATTTTTATTTTTTAAATGATGAACAAAAATGCAGCAGAAAATAAAATTTTGATTTAGGCGTTTTTTAGACAGACAAGACTCTTACACCCCAATAGAAATAGGCGTAGCACATAGTCATTTTAGGTGAATTTTTTTGAGTGTGAGCAAGATATATTAAAGCCAGCCATAGCTCACCTTCACAAACCATCCCCAGCGCAAATTTATATTAAACTTTTTGATGAAACTGCGAGATATCCAAGGTATGTACTTTGCCGCGCCAGATCCATTTCAACTGTGATTCCAGAAAATTTTCACCTTCAAACCAGACAAACAGCCCTTCCATCATTTGTGGCCAGTCTTCCTGTGACACCTCATTACGCCCTGAAATTACCGCAATAATCGCAGCCAGAATGGTGTCATGACTGACCGCCAGACTTAGGCCGCCCGGACTGTTAGGATGAGTGTTATAAATCAGTTCCAGCACATCCACCACGCCATGAATCGGATGTTTCATGCCCGGCAAGGCATTATTGACAAAGCTGTTAATAAAGCCCAACGCACCCTGCTGGCGAAAATACGGACCAGCCTGCTTGATGTCCAGCACAAAACTGCCTGGCTCGACCAGCAAACCCTGCTCGACAATTTCAATATGATGGGTATTTGGCGCAATATGTACCGAATCTGCACCTTCAATCATTAAGGCGGCAGTATCGACACAGCGCTGGATCGGACTAGAGATACAATGCTGAATGGCGCGTCCGCTATGGTCAATAAGATAAGCCCCCCATTTTTGCGCCAGTTCACGCCCCGGACCGGTTAACTGCAAATCATAGCCCGCCAGCCCCTGTCCAGCCACATTTTCACGAATGGAATGCCGGGTAAACAAGGTCACGGGAGTATGTACATCGGGCAATAAATCAATTGCCTTTAACATACTCGGTGGAAGCAGCTCTAACGCCATGGATCAAGCCAAATACAAAGGTGTTAAGCCCACTATAGCATGTTGGCAAATTAGCTCAATGTTCATTCGCCATAAGTGCTAGAGCACGCAAGGCAATCTCTTTCATTTCGGCATTTTTATAGGCAATAAAATTGCCATTTAACAGCGTATCACGATGGTTATATAAAAATGGCCGTCCCTGAAAATCAATCAGGCCACCGCCAATCCGTTCAATCAGGCATTGGCCAGCACTGGTGTCCCATTCACTGGTTGGGTGAAAACGCGGATATAAATCCACTTTATCTTCCAGCATCATGCAGAACTTATAAGCACTGCCAGCACGAAAAACCGTATAGTCCTGTTCAATCGTAGCGAGCGCCTGTAGATACTGCTCATAGACCGGTTTATTTTGGCTACTTTGACTTAAACCGACTTGAATCTGCGGACCACTGTCTACATATAGATAGGCGTACCATTGCTGTTGCTGGATATTAAACCGTAGCGGCAGGCCCTGTTTGGGGCAGATATACACCGTTTGCTCGCCCGGAATCGCCAGAATGGCAAAGGTGGTATGAATGCCTTCGACCAGACTCAGGTTAATGGTAAATTCCGGACGTTGATGTAAAAACTCTTTGGTGCCATCGAGTGGATCAAGCAGCCAGAACGTGTCCCACCGCGCCCGATCATAAACTGCGCCTTCTTCTGACAGTAGCGGCACATCTGGAAACTGCTGGGCCAGCTGTTCTGTAATGAAGGCATTCACCCGAAAATCGGCCTGGGTTACGGGCGATTCATCGCTTTTGTGTTCAATATCAAAATCGGCACCGGAACAATAACGCTGATATTCTTCTCGCAAGATTTCACATGCCTGTGTCACAATGGGCATCAGCTGCAAAATCAGTGGATCTTGTGGTGCTGTGGTTTTTTTAAACATAGATAGCCTTATATGTCGAATTATTCTGATCAACCCACCATCATCTTTGACATGGATGGTACGCTGCTTGACCTTGCCTATGATGATTTCATCTGGAATGAGCTGTTACCGGTGCGCTATGCCGAGCTGCATCAATGCAGTCTGGCGGAAAGCCGGGATACCCTGTTCCAGTTTTATCAGGAACACAACCATACCCTCAACTGGTATTCATCGCGCTTCTGGACCAGTAAAGTCGGGGTCGATGTACTGGCCATGCAGATTGAGCACAAACATAAGGTGGCTTTAAGACCGGGCTGTATCGAGCTGCTCGATTACCTAAAAGCCAATGGCTATCCAATCTGGCTGGCCACCAATGCCGACTGCGCCGGCCTGGCCTTTAAACTTGAGCAGACTGGTCTGGCCGACTATTTTGATGTCATGATCAGCAGTGAAAGCGTTGGACATGCCAAAGAATTTGTCGCGTTCTGGCAATACCTGGCACAGCAGCATCCTTTTGATCCTGCCCGCTGTTACTTTATTGATGATACCGAAAAAGTACTCAATGGTGCAGCAAAATTCGGTATTCAACAGCTGCTGACCATTCAGCAGCCTTCATCAGGCAAAGCAGCCCGTGCAGACAGCCGTTATCCGATGCTGCATGCGCTGACCGACCTGATTCCCCTATTGCAACACGCTGAGGAAAACAAAATATATGCCTAAATCTGCTCAACACGAAGCTGTAGAAAGCATGCGTATTGACAAGTGGCTCTGGGCGGCCCGCTTTTTTAAAACCCGTTCAATTGCCAAAGCAGCCATTGAAGGCGGCAAGGTGCATCATAATGGTGAGCGCGTCAAAGTTTCCAAGGAAATCCGGGTTGGCATGGAGCTGACCGTACAACAGGGCTTTGACCGCAAAACGGTCAAAGTACTGTCTTTATCGGCAGTCCGTGGTCCGGCACCGGTGGCCCAGCAACTTTATGAAGAAACTGAGGTCAGTATTGCTCGTCGGGAATTGATTGCATCACAAAGAAAGTTGCATAATCTAGCACGGCCTGATCATCGTCCAAGTAAAAAAGACCGACGACAAATCAGTAAATTTAAACAAGAAAATGATCAGTCCTATGACCAGTCCTGGTCATATCATGATGATTAATTTTGGGCGTCAGAATGTGTCGCAAGGCCACTGATTTTCATAGAAGAGAAACATAAATTCTGTCACTATACTCGGGTGGAAAGAGTTTGAAGTACATACATCCACTTGAGTATATTGTTTGGTGACATCGTATTGAGGTTGTAAGATGGATGAGAATAAAAGCAAGGCGCTAAATGCTGCCCTAAGCCAGATTGAAAAACAGTTTGGTAAAAACACAGTAATGCGTCTTGGTGACAATACCGTACAGGCTGTAGAAGCAGTATCTACCGGCTCATTAACGCTGGACATCGCGCTCGGTATTGGCGGTTTACCAAAAGGCCGTATTATTGAAATTTATGGCCCTGAATCTTCAGGTAAAACCACAATGACCCTGCAAGCCATTGCGGAATGTCAAAAAGCCGGCGGCACCTGTGCCTTTATTGATGCCGAACATGCTCTTGATCCTCAATATGCACGCAAACTGGGTGTAGATATTGACAACCTGCTGGTTTCACAACCGGACAACGGTGAACAGGCGCTAGAAATTGCAGACATGCTGGTACGTTCAGGCGCAATTGACCTGATCGTTGTCGACTCTGTTGCAGCCCTGACCCCACGTGCCGAAATTGAAGGCGAAATGGGTGATTCACATATGGGCTTGCAGGCTCGTCTGATGAGCCAGGCGCTACGTAAAATTACCGGTAATGCCAAACGTTCTAACTGTATGGTGATCTTCATTAACCAGATCCGTATGAAGATTGGTGTGATGTTTGGTAGCCCGGAAACCACCACTGGTGGTAACGCACTGAAATTCTATGCCTCAGTACGTTTAGATATTCGCCGTGTTGGTCAGGTTAAAGAAGGTGACGAAATTGTCGGCTCTGAAACCAAAGTGAAAGTGGTGAAAAACAAGATGGCACCTCCGTTCCGTGAAGCGCTGTTCCAGATTCTGTACGGCAAAGGTGTAAACCATTTAGGTGAACTGGTCGACCTAGCTGTACAGCAAGAGATTGTACAAAAAGCCGGTGCCTGGTATTCATATCAAGGTGAAAAGATTGGTCAGGGTAAAAACAATACCATTCGCCATCTGGAAGAACATCCTGAACTGGCACAGACCATTGAAAAACTGATTCGTGAACAGCTGTTAACCACAGGCAACGTGGTTGAAGAAAAAGACGAAGAAGAACCAGACTTTTCATTAGATCTGTAAGACTCAACTGTTGAGACTTTAGACATTACACAATACGCCCTACGGGGCGTTTTGTTATTATGCTGATGGCCCTTTTCTGCGAGATGCTTATGTCAGATGCAAAATTCACTAAACTGTTGGACTATGAAACCTTAAAGCAGCAATTTGGCGATGCAGAAGATCAGCCAGCACCATCTGTATCTGCAGCTGCCCCGCCTGAATTTGATCCTGAAGAACGCTTATTCGAACATAATAACGGTCAGGAGCACAAACCGGGTTTAAGCGGCTCGCGTTTGCGCTCTTATGCTTTTGCAGTCCTAACCCGTAAAGAATATTCCAAAGCCGAACTGATTGAGAAACTGGCGCTGTATGCAGAAAACCGTGAAGAAGTGGTCGCCTTGGTCGATGAACTGTCACGCGAGAATTACCAGAGTGACCAGCGTGTGGCCGAAACCCTGCTGTCCAGCCAAAAGCGCAAAGGCAAAGGCCCCAATCAGATTAAAATGAAGCTGAAAAGCAAAAAAATTGATACCGCTTTAATTTCAGAAGAACTGAAAGAAACCGACTGGGTGCAGCAAGCCTACGAATTAAAAGTTAAAAAGTTTGGTCCTGATGTCACGAAAGACCCGAAACTGAAAGCCAGACAGATCCGCTTTTTAATGTATCGTGGTTTTGAAATGGATGCGATTATGAAGGCGATTAACCGTAAAGCAGAAGATTAAAAACTGAATCTAGAGATGTAGATAAGCATCTAACTAGGATGAAACATCGACAAATATAAGAGAATAATATAGGGATTAAATCGAAAGGAAATTAAAAAGAAAAAAGCGATATTCTAAGAATTATAAAAATGGTGGCAACCCTACCAGCAAAGCTTCGGCACATCCCACGTCTGCTACCGTTGCTACCTTCCGGTCCTGGCGGGGTTCACAGGGTGAAATTGCGAAGTAACCGGCAGGGCTACCATTGCAGAAACAGAGTATAGACAATTTTATTGAACTTGCAAGTCCTGATTGCGCTTTTATATAAATCAGCCATCTATTTGATTATTAAAAAAACAGTTTGTATTTAATTGGTTATTTTGCAACAGAATTCCGAGAATTTTGACAGACGCCTAATTCATGACAACTTTGTAAAAGCTTATTGCAATTCGGGTTCGGGCCGTTTTTAATGTGCACATGATGATTTGGAATGAGCCCTTTCCTGCCCGCTCATTCCCAGTAAAGATAAAAGATGGATATGAAAATGATGCTAAAAAAGCATACGCTCTGTGCACTCACCCTGCTCTGCTCTGCGCCAGCACTGGCCAATATTCCCATTGAATCACGCGGCTTAAGCCAGAACAGCGGCAGTGCCAGCACCCCGACGGCCATTGGCGCCTCCAATAGCGGCGCTCCGGTCACCACCAACCTGAACTGGCAATTAATGCAAAAAAACCAGCAGCTTGAAAATGATATTCGCACCCTGCGTGGCAAAATGGAAGAACAGGAAAACGAGATTGCCCAGCTCAAGCATGAACTGACCAACCGTTATACCGATTTAGACCAGCGTCTTGAACTGCTGAACCAGAAAATTGATCCGGAAGCGGCACCTGCTGTAGAGGAGGATAATCAACAGGATAGTTCTCCCAGTACAGCCAGCAGCAGCCAACCCACCAGCAACCCCGTAAATAATACCGCTGCCCCAGCACCAGCAGCGACCACCGTGGTTAGCACACAAAGCTCGACGGAAGAACTGGAAAAAGCCGCCTATACCATCGCTTTGGATGCCTATAAACAAGGCGGGGCCAAAAAAGCCATTGCCCCGATGCAGAACTTTATTAAAAACCATCCGAATAGCGTGTATATCAGCAATGCCTATTTCTGGCTGGCCGAGTTTAATCTGGCAATTGAACCAACCAATTACAGCGAAGCCAAAAAGAATTTTGAAATTGTTGCCAGCAAATATCCAAATTCGTCTAAAGCCTCCAATGCGGTGTATCGCCTGTATAGCATTGCCAAAAATGTCGACAAGAATGATGCACTGGCCGCGCAGTATCGTAGCACCCTGCTGACCAAATACCCGTCTTCCCAGGAAGCAGGCTTTGTGAAAAGCTCATAACCAAAAAGCCTCAGATGAGGCTTTTTTATAACAGCAGGATCGTGTTTAACGATGGGTATGTACCGACATGACAATGCCCATCCCGGCCAGCAAACTGACCACAGCCGTACCGCCATAGCTCATTAACGGTAATGGATCGCCGGTTACCGGTAAAATCCCGCTGACCATGCCAGAATTTAAAAACACAAAGAAGAAGAAGGTCAAACCAACTGCACCGGCATATAGGCGGCCGAAATTATGAAAACAGCTCAAGCTGATAATCAGGCAGCGGATAATAATTGCAGCAAACAGCGCGAACAGTAAAAATACGCCAAAGAAGCCAAATTCTTCAGCATAGGTCGACATAATAAAGTCAGTATGATGCTCCGGCAAATAACCCAAATGCGACTGAGTGCCTTCCAGATAGCCCTTACCGGTCAGACCACCCGAACCAATGGCAATTTTAGATTGAATAATATTCCAGCCAGCGCCGAGTGCATCAGATTCCGGATCAAACAGGGTTAAAATCCGTTTCTTTTGATATTCCTGTAATAAAAACATCCAGGCCAGCGGTGCAACAATGGCCATCGCCGCAAATGCCCCGCCAATTAAACGCCAGGACATGCCGCTCAGAAACAATACAAAAATGCCCGGAATAATCAGGCCAATGTTCAAGTCCGGCTGTAGCGCCACCAGCACAAAAGGAATGCCGAGCAGCACCAGCGCACCGACGATTTGCAGGAATTTGGGTGGAAACGGTTTACGAGCAAAATACCAGGCCATCATCAGTGGCATGGTAAATTTCATGAATTCACTGGGCTGCATACTACCAATACCGGGCAGACTGATCCAGCGTTTGGCCCCCATGCGGGTTTCACCAATCAGCAGCACCAGTACCAGCATGAGCACGGCCAGGGCATAAAAATAGGGACTGGCGGCCTGATAGACCTTGGGCGGAATCTGCGCACAGATAAACATGGCAATAAAGCCGATACCAAAGCTGATGCCCTGACGCATCACCATTCCCATATCCTGTGCGGTGGCACTATACACCACCATCAGCCCTAAAATTGCATTCAGGATCAGGAAGCATAATAGCCAGGGATCGAGGTGTAGTTTGGTCCAGCGAGAGGTATCGCTTTTAATGCTTCTTCCATCACGTAAAGAGTGACGTAAAAAACGATACTGCTGAGAAGGTATCATTGCGCCCCATTCAATCCAGATAACAAATCATCGGCAATTATAGGATGAACCATGCGCAGAGTGAATCGGAAATACACACTCGACTCATGATTTCAGCAAAGATTTTTTATGCAGTGGTTGCGGCGTGCTGGGCTTGCAGAATTAAACGCGCCAGCTCCAGATCATCGGGATAGGTAATTTTAATATTGTCCGAGCGTCCCTGTACCACCTGTACCGGATAGCCACCATGCTCCAGCGCACTGGCTTCATCGGTAATATTCACCTCTTGCGCCAATGCCTGTTCAATCGCGCGTTTTAGCTCACCTAAGCGCGCCATTTGCGGGGTTTGCGCCTGCCACAGCTGGGCACGGTCTACTGTGGTCTGAATCTGCTGCTGCGTCTCTACGCGCTTGAGGGTGTCACGGACCGGAATGGCCAGAATGGCACTCTGGTTGCTGTGTACCGCCTGATTCACCAGCGCATATAAGTTTTCAACCGCCACACAGGGACGCGCGGCATCATGCACCAGCACCCAGTCTTCATCCGATGCAATAGCAGATAAATACTGCAAGGCATTCAGTACCGAGTTGACCCGCTCTGCGCCACCCAGACAAAAATGAGCTTTATCCTGATGTGCAAACAGCAAACGCTGGGCCACATCATCCTGCGCACCAATGGCCAGCACATAACCTGCCAGCGGCAACTGATTTAAACGCGCTACCGTATGCTCCAGCACCGTGTGGTCCTGGATCATCTGATATTGCTTGAGTTCGGATTTGGAAAAGCGACTGCCCGAGCCTGCTGCCGGAATAACGGCCCAAAGTTTATGGTGTAGGGGTTGTTGCAGCTGGCTGTGGTGCTTCATTGGTACGTAAATCTACCTGGGCATTCGGATTGATATAAATCGGCTTATATTGGGTACTGATGGTACTCATCTGTACAAAAGTTTCATGTGGTTTAATTAAGCCCAGATCAAGACGGGCATGTTCTTCGATGGCTTCTACACCATTTTTTAAATCATAAACTTCCGCGGCCAAAACCCGGTTACGTTCTTTTAATTCATTATTGAGTTCGGTTTGTTGTTGTATTTTCTGGGTCAGTTCCTGATGTTCACGATAACCACCTTCACCAAACCAGTATAAATATTGAAACCCTGCGATCAGAACGATCGCAAGGCCCAACAGTACTTTACTCGATTTCGAGTCGAATACACTTAACATTGACATCTGTCGCTTAGTTTAAACCTTTAAACTCAGCTTTACCGCGATATGCAGCATTCGTCAATTCTTCAATACGAAGTAATTGGTTATATTTCGCTACACGGTCAGAACGGCATAGAGAACCGGTCTTGATTTGACCTGCTGCTGTACCTACTGCAAGATCGGCAATGGTCGAATCTTCAGTTTCACCTGAACGGTGAGAAATAACAGTCGAGTAACCATTGGCTTTTGCAAGGTAGATGGCATCTAAAGTTTCAGTCAAGGTACCAATCTGGTTGTATTTAATCAGAATCGAGTTACCCACTTTTTCGTTGATACCGCGTTGCAGGATTTTAGGGTTAGTCACGAACAGGTCATCACCGACCAACTGGATCTTGTCGCCAAGAATTGACGTCAGGTAAGACCAGCCTTCCCAGTCAGATTCATCTAAACCATCTTCAATTGAGATAATTGGATATTGGTTTACCAAGCCAGCTAAATAGTCAGCAAACTGGTTGCTGGTGAATGCTTTGTTGCCTTCGCCTTCCAGTACGTATTGACCGTTCTTGTAGAATTCAGAAGATGCACAGTCAAGCGCAAGCATCATGTCAGAACCTGCCTTGTAGCCAGTCTGTTCAATTGCTTCAAGAATTACGGTAATTGCTTCTTCGTTTGAACGTAAGTTCGGCGCGAAACCACCTTCATCACCTACAGCTGTGTTCAAACCTTTTTTCTTTAATACTGATTTTAACGCATGGAATACTTCAGCGCCTGAACGTAATGCTTCAGCGAATGAAGTGAAGCCTACTGGCTCAATCATGAACTCTTGGATGTCAACAGTGTTGTCTGCGTGCGCACCACCGTTCAGGATGTTCATCATTGGCACAGGCATAGTCAGAATAGTTTGACCACGTAAATCTGCGATGTATTGGAAAAGAGGAATTTTCTTTTCATCAGCAGCAGCGCGTGCAGCAGCCAAAGATACGGCTAGCGTTGCGTTTGCACCTAATTTTTCTTTGTTTTCAGTACCGTCTAAAGCAATCATCGTATTGTCGATGTCTTTTTGCTCAAATACTGATTTACCCACCAGCGCATCACGGATTAGCGTGTTAACGTTGTTTACGGCAGTTTTCACACCTTTACCTAAGTAACGTGTTTTATCGCCATCACGAAGTTCTAAAGCTTCACGAGAACCAGTTGAAGCACCAGATGGTGCACATGCACGGCCAACTACGCCAGATGCTAAGATTACGTCTGCTTCGATGGTTGGGTTACCACGAGAGTCCAAAATTTCACGTGCACGAATGTCAACGATTTGGCTCATGAACAATTCCTCAGTTGATTGAATAATAGATGCTGTTGCGGGCATCAATGAGTATCTAACTTTTTGAATCCTTTAACTAAAGTATCCAATTCTTTTAATTGCGCCAAGAATGGCTCTAATTGTGACAGGCGCAGCGCACACGGGCCATCACATTTGGCCACATCCGGATCTGGATGCGCTTCCAGGAATAAACCTGCAAGACCAGTCGCCATACCAGCACGCGCCAGTGTGGTGATTTGCGCACGGCGACCACCTGCTGAATCGGCACGGCCACCCGGCGTTTGCAGCGCATGGGTCACATCGAAGAAGACCGGCACATTCATTTCTTTCATGATGTCAAAGCCCAGCATGTCGACCACCAGATTGTTGTAACCAAAGGCTGAGCCCCGTTCACAAAGAATCAGTTTGTCATTACCAGCTTCCAGACATTTATGCAGGATATGACGCATTTCATGCGGCGCAAGGAATTGGGCTTTTTTAATGTTGATGATGGCCTGTGTTTTGGCCATAGCTTCAACTAAATCGGTCTGACGGCTTAAAAAGGCAGGAAGCTGAATAATGTCAGCAACTTCAGCCACCGGTGCAGCCTGATACGGCTCATGCACGTCGGTGATAATCGGAACATTGAAGTGTTTTTTAATGTCTGCCAGCCACTCAATCCCTTTTTCCAGGCCTGGGCCACGGAACGAGTTCAGGCTTGAACGGTTGGCTTTATCAAAGCTGGCCTTAAAAACGTAAGGAATATTCAAACGTGTGCAGATATCAATATAGGTTTCTGCAATTTCAAAGGCCAAATCTTTGGACTCAAGTACGTTCATGCCGCCGAATAGTACAAATGGCAAGTGGTTTGCCATTTGTATATCGCCTAAACGTACAACTTCTTGTGCTTTTAATTGTGACATTTAAACTTCCTGGTTTATTCCTTTTACCGCTTAGTGCTTGTTTTGGTACTGCTTTTTGGCAGCATCAATAAAGCTTGCAAACAGCGGATGTCCATCACGTGGCGAGCTGGTAAATTCTGGGTGGAATTGTACCGCAATAAACCAAGGATGTTGAGGGATTTCAACTGTTTCCACCAAGTGCTGTACTGGTGAATAACCTGAGATTTTCATGCCTTTTTCTTCAAGAACAGGAATATAACGGTTATTCATTTCATAGCGGTGGCGGTGACGTTCAATAATTTCTGCTGAACCGTACACTTCACAGGTTTTGGTGCCTTCAACCAGTTCTGATTTTTGTGCACCTAAACGCATGGTACCGCCGAGGTCAGAATCAACTGAACGCTGCTGTACTTCACCACGCTCATCTAACCATTCGGTAATCAGACCAATTAATGGAGATTTGGTTGAACGGTTAAATTCAGTTGAAGTCGCATCTGCAATACCGGCAACGTTACGTGCGTATTCGATCACGGCAAGCTGCATACCTAAACAGATGCCCAGGAATGGTACACCGTTTTCACGTGCATAGCGGATTGCCGCCATTTTGCCTTCAGTACCGCGCTCACCAAAGCCGCCAGGGACCAGAATTGCGTCAGCATCTTTCAGTACGGCTGCAACGTCCTGGCTTTCCAGGTCTTCTGCATTGACATAGTCAATCTGTACTTTGACACGGTTTTGAATACCAGCATGCAATAACGCTTCGTTCACCGATTTATAGGCATCTGGCAGTTCAACGTATTTACCAACCATCGCTACACGTACGGTGTATTCCGGATTCAGTAAGGCTTCAACCACGTTATCCCAGTCAGACAGGTCTGCTTCTGGCACATCAAAACCAAAACGTTCACAGATCAGATCATCCACATCCTGCTCATAGAAGGTACGTGGAATTTGATAAATGGTTTTGGCATCTTTACACACCACCACTGCACGCGCTTCAACGTTGGTGAACAGTGCAATTTTACGGGTGGTATCTGCGTCTACATCGTGCTCAGTACGGCAGATTAAGATATCTGGCTGAATACCGATTGACAGTAATTCTTTAACCGAGTGCTGGGTTGGCTTGGTTTTTAACTCTGCTGCAGACTTGATGTATGGCAACAGGGTTAAATGCATCAGCATGGTACGTTTATGACCGAGCTCAACCATGAGCTGACGGACCGATTCCATGAATGGGAGAGATTCAATGTCACCGACCGTGCCGCCAATCTCAACAATGGCAACGTCATAACCTTCACCTGCGCGAAGGACACGCTCTTTAATATTATCTGTGATGTGTGGAATCACCTGAACGGTACCGCCCAGATAATCACCACGACGCTCTTTATTTAAGACGTCTTGGTACACGCGACCTGATGTGAAGTTGTTTAACTTCGTCATCTTCGCACGACGCAAGAAACGTTCGTAATAACCCAAGTCTAAGTCAGTTTCAGCACCATCCTCTGTGACAAAAACTTCACCATGTTGGAAAGGACTCATCGTCCCTGGATCGACATTGATGTATGGATCCATTTTGACCATGGTTACTTTCAAACCACGGGCTTCTAAAAGTGCAGCAACTGAAGCAGCTGAAATACCTTTACCTAGTGATGAAACAACACCACCAGTCACGAAAATAAAATGGGTCATTGGGTTTCTCGTACAATCGAGCCTAAACTGGCCTGCAATGTTGCGCAATTTTACTTTACTCTGCACCTATAAAGCAAAGTCATTCCGCATCAATTCATAGAACAATAAACAATTGGCTATTCTATCAGCATTTCCGATAAAAAATTAGATTTTATTCATAGGATTTTCATCTGATTTTTTGCTGTTATAATACGCGCATCTCGTTGAACCCTCCTTTTTTAGATTATGAACAAAAAATTTTTGATTTGTGGTGCAATTGCAACCAGTTTATTCCTGAGTGCCTGTGTTAAAAAAGAAGCACCTCAGGAAGAAGAACAGGTTGAAGTTGAGGTTCAGCAAACTGAGCAGATCACTGAGCCAGCCCAGTTCGAGCCACTTGAAGCAGAAACGCCAGAAGTGTCTGAAACTGAAGCGCCAGTGGAATACGAAGTTGAACGTACTGAAACTGAAAACACCACAACCGAAATTCGTCGTGAAGTGACGCCACGTGAACCTGCGCCAGCCCCTCAGCCAGCTCAGGCCGCTCCTGCTGAAGACAAGCCGGTAGAAGCCCGTCCAGCCAACCCGGACCCGGACAGCCAGTCACAAGATGACGCTGTTGCCGCAGCCATTGCCGCAGCAACCCCAGCGCTTGAAAACTGATTTCAGCCTTCAAGCACTGTTGCATAAAAAAACCCAGTCCATGTACTGGGTTTTTTATTGGCCTTTTTATGAAGCTATTCCATTCAGGAATAAGAACGTTCACCCTGTTGATGCTGGTTCTTTAAATAATCAGCCATTAAACGTGTGGCCCAGGACTGTGGCGCACCTAAACCTTCATAAAAACCGCAATGACTGCCCTTTTTGGTGGTCACCACCATAATATTTGGCATTTTCTGAATACTTTCTTTATACGGTTCCAGATTTTTAATATGACAAACCGGATCATCTTCGGCGTTTAAAATCATCAGGGGAATTTTGACATTCTGGAACACATAAATCGGGTTAATGGCTTTGCTATAACTTTCATAATCATGATAGCCGGCCATCTCAAAATAGGCCTGTTCAAATTCGGCCAGGTTTTGCGCGGTAATGACTTTGGCCAGCGATTTGGTTTTCTGCCAGCTACTCCGATAAGGATCAATAAAGGCCTGAATCACCTTTTTGGTCATGACCTTACTATAAAACGGATGAACATGGTTAAAGCCGATTTCGGTGTCATACCCCGGGCACAGTGCAAAAGCAGCTTTTAGCGGCGTTTTGTCGCCTTCTTCACCTAAATAACGCACCAGCAAACCGGTACCGGCCGATGAACCTACCCCATATAGGGCAGAAACCGGGAATTTTTTCTGAATAAACTGGATCTGTTCCCGTAAATCTTCGGTGGAACCAAACAGGCAGATTTTCGGAACCGGCATAGGCAAGTTGGCATGACCACGGCGTAAACATAAGGCAATACGCCAGCCGGTCTGCTGATGTAAATCCCGCACCAGCTCGCTCATGCTCTCGGCAGTTCCGACAATGGTGTGCATTACAATAATGGTTGGGGTGCGTGGTGGCAGATGCAGACCGTACCAGGCAATAGCCGTTACGCCACCATCGGACATGTTCAGCTGCTCAATGGCATCGTAATGCAGGCGGATGGTTTTTTTCTTGATTAAGTCAAAATAAAGCAGATGCGCATGGGTATTGGACAGCCACGGGGTTGGCCGGTATTTCTGTTTCAGTTGCGGTAAAACATCTATACAGCGCCGGATTTGACCTTCGGGATTAAAATATAAGGTCGGTTCTGCGGCGCCGGTCCATTCATCAATCAAGCGCTGGGTGAGCTGGGCCATTTTCTGGATCACAAATTTCATGTTTTGTTCCCCCCTTTTATGGTTTGGCTTATATCATGCTAGTTCTCTCATGTTATGAAGTCAGTTGAGTTCAGGGCTTAGATCAGGTGGGCATAAATTGTGCCATCCGTTGTCCCATCTCGGCAGCCAAAGCTTCGAGGCCGCTTTTAGGACGAATCATCACTTCAAAATCAATGATCTGACCTTGACCATTGAAGCGGATCATATCAATACCCTTGAGTTTTTTATCTCCCACCTGGGCAGAAAACTCAAGCACAACATTGTTACCGTCTGCAGCATAAAATTCACGGTGATAGCTAAAGTTCTCAAAGACCTGAATTACATTGGTCAGAATAAAAAACACCACCTGCTTGCCAGCATAAGGCTGATAGGCCACCGGAGAACGAAACACCACCTCATCGGCCAGCAGTTCATTCAGGATGGCCATATCACGCTGTTCAAGCATCTGGTGCCAACGGGCAATCGCGGTTTTGGTGATGTGTAAGGTCATTTTGGAGTCCTTTTTTATTTTGATATTTCATTGCTATATAAACTCCCCCTGAGCAAGTTTTAAAGCATTGCTTTAAAACGAAGTGCAAGAAAGGGGGATTTAGAACACTGCTGTCCCATAGTTTGCTTTAAATAAAAAAACCTGAGTCCTAACAGTTAAAATATGAGTGCAAACAAACACTTTAACGACCAGGATTCAGGTTTTGTCACATCAGAATACCGTATTTCATGAG